>CAYONR010000114.1:0-5182 GCA_964405365.1 uncultured Halanaerobiaceae bacterium | reverse complement strand
CCCTCTTTAAACCCTTATAAAAAACAAAGGATTTATAATAATTTTTTAATGAAATTGATTGAAAATTAACTTTAGTTATTATATTTAAAATAACCCTGAATATCAGGTAAAAGCGAGGTAATATTATGTCAAAAGTTGAGCAGAGAAAAGTTGATAATAACGCATATTATAAATTAGAAGACAGGCCTCCATTACACGAAACTGTTGTCCTTGGATTTCAACATATGTTAGCTATGTTCGTAGGAATTATTACACCGCCATTGATAATAGCTGGTGTGGCTGGATTGAATGCTGCTGAAACTGGATTTTTTGTTAGTATGGCCCTTATAATGTCAGGTGTTGCATCATTTATACAATGTTATAAAGTAGGGCCGGTAGGTTCAGGACTGCTTGGTGTTCATGGTACAAGTTTTACCTTTGTTCCAATGGCAATTGGTGCTGCTAATGCTGGTGGTATTCCATTAGTACTTGGGATGGCTTTAGCTACCTCTCCTGTAGAAATGATTATTAGTCGTTTTGTAAAGCAGGCAAGAAAATTGTTTCCACCAATAGTTTCAGGTACGGTTGTAACACTGATTGGTTTAAGTTTAATTGAAGTAGGTATTAGAGATTTTGGTGGAGGTGCAGGTGCTGAAAATTTTGGTGCACCAATAAATTTGATGTTAGGTACATTTGTTTTGGCTGTTATAATCTTAGCTAATAGATTTGGAAAAGGCCTTGTAAAGGTTGGATCAGTTGCTATTGGTTTAGTTGCAGGGTATATAGTTGCAATTCCACTGGGCATGGTTGATTTTCAATCAGTTGCTGAGGCAGGCTGGTTTACTGCTCCTCGACCTTTATATTTTGGTCTTGATTTCAGCTGGGGGCATTTATTACCATGGATATTGGCTTATTTTATAACATCAATTGAAACAATTGGTGATTTGACTGCAATAGCTGAAACTTCTGGAGAACCTGTAACAGGTAAGATTCATAGTGATCGTTTAGGTGCCGGTATGCTGGCAGATGGAATTGCAAGTGCTTTTGCTGCTATCTTTAATTCAATGCCTAACACAACTTTCAGTCAAAATATTGGAGTTATCCAGATAACTAAAGTAGGTAGCAGAGTAGTTGGTTATGCTGTAGCAGTAATATTATTGATACTTGGATTTATTCCTAAAATAGGGGCTTTAGTTAGTGTTATGCCTAATCCAGTTTTAGGAGGAGCAACTTTAGCTTTATTCGGAATGGTTGCTACATCAGGTATAAAAATTATAACTAAAAAAGGTTTAACTGATAGGAAACTATTTATTCTTTCTATCGCTTTGAGTTTTGGGTTAGGAATTAATTATATGCCAGAAATTGTTGACCAATTGCCTGACTTATTATCAACAGTACTTCAGTCAGGTGTAACAGTAGGTGCATTACTAGCAATTGGTTTGAATTTACTACTCCCAGGCAGTTCTGCTGAATAATAATTTTGATTTAAAGGAGGACCTGACCGGGGTTAACTAGAAGTTAATAAAAGCAAGTAATTTTCAGTAAAAATAAAGTTGGAGGTGAAACCTGTGACTGACTTAAAACAGGTTAATAAGTCGAAAAAAAGAGTTGATGCAAAAGCAAAAGTAACAGGGAAAGCAAAATTTGGTGCAGATTTGAAATTTGCTAATATGCTATATGGGAAAGTAGTAAGAACAAAATACCCATATGCTAAAATTAAAAATGTAGATGTAAGTAAAGCAAAAACATACCCAGGTGTAGAAGTTGTGATGACAGCAAAGGATATACCAAATAATACATTTGGGGTAATTATTCAAAACCAGAGAGTTTTAGCTGAAGAAGAGGCTATTTATATTGGTGATGGGATTGTGATGCTTGCTGCAAATAGCAAAGAAGCTGCTGAAGAAGCAGCAAAATTTGTGGAGATTGAATATGAAGAGTTGAAAGGAATTCATGATCCTTTAGAATCTAGAAACCCGGATGCACAACTGGTTATGGAAGGAACTGATAGTAATCAGGTTGTTCATCATCCCTTACGTAAAGGAGATGTTGAATCTGGTTTTGCTGAAGCAGATGTTATTTTAGAAAGAGAATATTCTACCCAATATATTGAGCATGCTTATTTAGAACCAGAAGCAGTAACAGTAGTTCCAAATGAGCGGCAAACCCTTGTATCGGTTTATGGTTCAGTGCAGAACCCATATGCCACTAGAGATGCTGTAGCTAGAGTTTTAGAGGCTGATCTAGGTCAGGTAAGAATAATTCAGGATAATATGGGCGGTTCTTTTGGAGGTAAAGATGAAAATGTATCTTCAATGGCTGCAAGAGCTGCTGTAATGGCTCTCGCCACAGATAGGCCTGTCCAGATGGTTAATTCTAGAGAAGAATCAATTATTGAAAGTTATAAACGACATCCGTATAATTTAAAATATAAAGTTGGAGCAACAAAAGCTGGTGAGTTAACTGCGATGGAGATAGAGGCAGTGGCAGATAGTGGTGCTTATGCCTGTCAGACTCCATTTGTTACCTGGAGATCAGTAGTACAGGCTACAGGTCCTTATGAAGTTCCAAATGTTAAGACAGATACCTATGGTTTTTATACCAATAATCCATATACTGGAGCTATGAGAGGTTATGGTTCACCGCCAACCTGTTTTGCTCAGGAATCATTAATGGATGAACTGGCAGCAGAATTAGATATGAAACCAGATGAGTTTAGAGAAAAAAATATGTACAGGCAGAATTCTCATACTGCCAGTAATCAGAAATTAGATAATCATACTGTTAGTTTACAGGAAGTTCTTGATAAAGCTAAAGATTCAATTAACTATAATGAAAAATATGATAAGTATTCTAAAGAACAGACCGGTGAAAAGAAAAGAGGCATCGGACTGGCAATCAGTTATCGTGGAGTCAGTTTAGGTGCTGAAGCTATCGATACTACAGGAGGAATTGTTGCTGTCCAGAAAGATGGAAGTATAATTCTCTATTGTGGTCTGGCTGAAAATGGCCAGGGATTAAGAACTGTATTTTCTCAGGTCGTTGGTGAAGAATTAGGGGTTAATCTTGATAGAATAACTTATATGGAAGCGGATACATCAGTTGCACCTGAAAGTGGCTCAACTGTAGCTTCAAGAAGTACATTTATGGGCGGTAATGCTCTTAAAAAAGCAGCCCATAATGTTAAAGAGACTATGATAGAATTTGCCAAAGAAGAATATGGAGTAGAAGGAGAAATAATCTTCAAAGATAATGCTTTATATACTGAATCAGGCAAAAAGATAGAAGATTTTGCCAAAGTTGCCTCTGACGCTTTCCATAGTGGAGTATTTTTATCATCTTATGGTTGGTATAAGGCGCCTAAAATTTCCTGGGATGAAGAGACAGGTCAGGGTAGACCATATTTCACATATGTTTATGGCTGTCAGATAGCAGAGGTAGAAGTTGATACAGGTACTGGTCAGGTTAAAGTTTTAAATATGGCTGCAGCCCATGATGTTGGTAAGGCAATTAATCCTGCTAATGTTCGTGGCCAGATATATGGAGGAGTTGTTATGGCTGTAGGTCATGCATTAATGGAAGATCTCGGTTTTTCTGATGGGTTTATAAATCATACAAATTTTGATGAATATTTAATTCCGACAGCTAAAGATATTCCAGAAATTGATGCAATAGTCGTTGAAAATCCTGATCCTGCCGGACCTTATGGGGCTAAATCTATAGGAGAACCAACAGTTGAACTTGGTGGTGCAGCAATTAATAATGCAATTGCTGTTGCTACAGGAGATCGTCATTATGATCTGCCTCTCAACCTTGAGAGAGTTCTGATCGGCAGAGATTTGAGCAGGGAGGGTTAAATGATGAATAAAGATTTAAAGTTTTATAGTGCTACAGAAGTTGATGAAGCAGTAGAACTACTGGCCGATAATAATCTAAAGCTGTTGGCCGGTGGAACTGATTTTATGGTAGATATCAGAAATGAAGAAGATTTCTTGAATGGTTATGATGGCATTTTAAATCTATCTAATTTAAATGCGATTAAAAACATTATTGAAAATGGTGATCATATTGAAATTGGAGCAATGGTTACCCATAGAGATTTAGTCAAGTCTGATTTAATTAAAGAATACTATCCAGCACTGGCTCAATCCGCTGCAGCAATTGGGTCTACTCAGATTAGAAACAGGGCTACAATTGGTGGTAATATTTGTAATGCTGCTGCTTGTGCAGATACTTTAGGACCTTTAATTGCATTTGAAGCTAGAGCTGTTCTCAAATCTATAAATGGAATGAGAACTATGGATGTTTCTGAATTTGTAAAATGGCCATATGAGACTGAACTTAATCAAGATGAGATTCTTGTATCTTTTATATTGCCTAAACCTGAAAAAGGAACTTATAGTGGCTTTCAGAAGATTGGTCGTCGTCAGGCTTTAGCTATTACCAGAATTAGTCTTGCAGTCACAGCAGTTATAGAATCTGGAACTATTAAGGATATAAATTTAGTCCCTGGTTCTGCTACTCCTGTTCCTACTACATTTAGTAAAGTAGAGGCAGAAATTAAAGGCAAGAAATTATCAGATATAGATTCGGAAGAGGTTGGCGAAAAAGCTGCAGAAGAGATGATTGGTATAACCGGTGAACGCTGGTCAACTCCATATAAAAAGCCAGCGCTGGCTACTCTTTTCCGCAGAGCAATTAAGAACCTTCAGGAGGAGGTAGCAAATAATGGCTAAAGTGAAAGTAGAATTTACAGTTAATAATAAAGAAATAGAAGTCGAAGTTGAACCAACTGAAAGACTTCTTGATACGTTAAGAGATAGACTTAATCTGACCGGGGTAAAAGAAGGATGCGCTGTTGGAGAATGTGGAGCATGTACGGTTCTTTTTGATGGTGAGGCTATGAATTCATGTTTAATTCCCACCGTGCAGGCAGAAGGTAAAGAAGTCTTAACAATTGAAGGTCTGGGAACAGAAGATGATCTTGATCCATTACAGCAATCATTTATCGATTATCAGGCTGTTCAATGTGGTTTCTGCACCCCAGGGATGATCTTATCAGCTAAAGCATTATTAAATAAAAATTCAAGCCCAACCCGTGAAGATATAAAGCATGCAATAGATGGAAACCTTTGTCGTTGTACTGGTTATGAACAGATTATTCAGGCTGTTCAGAATGCTGCTGATGGTGAGGTGGAAGCCT
>CAYONR010000113.1:0-5295 GCA_964405365.1 uncultured Halanaerobiaceae bacterium | reverse complement strand
CTTTACTAACCTTTTCAACTTCCTTTGAAATCTTCTTATCATAGGTTCTAACCATTAATACAGAGCTTTCAACACTATCAGCAACAACATCAGGTATAGAACCAAATAAGATATTTTTAAATCGGAATTCTTTTGAAGCGCCAATAATAGTTAGATCATAACCATTACTATTTGCTTCTTCAACTATTCCGTTAGCAACAACATCATTTTCAACAACCTTAATTTCATAATTAACTTCTCTTTCCTCTGGCAGAATTTTTTCTATCTCTTTCCGAGCTCTATCTTTTTCTTTTTCAATATTTGTGCCTGGTTTTACTACTCTTAGTACTGTAACAAGACAATCTTTATTTTCACTAAAATCTCCAGCAAGGTCCAGACCAAATTCAGCATGTTCACTTCCTCTAAATGGAACAAGAATTTTACAAATTTCATCTAAACCTCTATCTTTTAAAACTCCAACCTTACATGGAGCTTTTCTTACTAATTGACCGACCATACTCCTTGAAATTTTAGATACATTTAGGCTTCCATGCCAGCCTAGCATTAAAAAGTCCACATTTTCATTTATAATTGTGTTCATCATTGTTGTATATCTATTTCTCGAATACTTAACCCTTGGGTTTATCATCGTGCCAGTCTCAGCAGAAACTTCCTGAATTAAATCAAATAAATCGCTTTGTGTTTCTTTTCTCTCCTTCATAAAATTTTCTCTTTCTCTTGCAGATCTTAAAGGTAACTGTTCTGGTATCTCTATTATATTTAAAACAGAGATTTCAGAATCAAGAGCAGATCTTTCAAGTAATTTATTACTTATATTAAGTAATGGTCTACCACTTGCAGGATTGGCGACAGCTGTCAAGAGATGATAAGGAGAGAATTCTCTTGTTTTTATATGACTAGCGACTGCACCATTTAATGCAGGAGTTAAATTATCTGGAGTATTAATAAAAGAATATTCCTCTTTCCAGTTAATTTTTTCAGAAACACCTTCAACAGTCGATCTTTTTTTACTATATATAAAATACCAGACAAGGCTTAATCCTAATAAAACTGCTGCACTGATCTGGGCAGATCTACCTGCTAGAAAGATTACTCCTACTGAAGAGACTGTTCCAAGAACCTGTAAAAATGGATATCCTGGTGTTGTAAAACTAGGACGATAATCTTCCGGTGGTCTAATTCTCAATACTATTACCGCAACATTTACAAGGGCATAATTAACAAGAGTTAAAACACCTGCTGAACTCGATAAGCTTTCTACATCTGCAATCAAAACTAGAACTATAGTAATTCCACCAGTAAATAATATCGCTTTTGAAGGTGTAAAATGCTTTTCATGAATATCATTGAAAAACTCAGGCAAAATCCTATCTCTCCCCATCGCAAAACTAATCCTTGATGAAGCAAGAACTGAAGCATTAGCTGATGAAGCTGTAGCCATCAATGCTCCAAATGTAATTGCAAGAGCACCAAAAGTACCTGCAAAAACTCTTGCTGCTTCAACAATAGGGGCCTGCATATCAATAATTCCTATTAAAGGTAATATACCTGAAGCAACCAATATTACTGCAACATATAATATAGTTGGAATAATAACAGAACCAAATAACGCAAGCGGAAGATTTCTTCCAGGATCTTTTATTTCTTCAGCTACAGCTGCAATTTCCCCAAAACCAATAAACGAAACAAAAACCAGAGCTGTTACTGGAAGTATCTGGCCTCCACCATAAGGGAAAAATGGAGTTAATTTAGTTGTGTCAATATTAAATGCTCCCCAACCAACAAATCCAATTAAAATTGCCAGCAAAACTGCAGTTATAACATTTTGAGTAGTACCACTTTCTTTTACACCACGATAGTTAATAGCAATAAACATAACTCCAATAATTATTGCTATAGCTATATGATTTGCCTGAAAAGGTAATAACATTGCCATATATTCTCCAAAACCCTGTAAGTAAAATGCTACTGCAAATGAAAGACTCAGCCAGAGTGCTCCTCCAGCAATAGTACCCCAGAATGAGCCTAAAGCTCTTGATATAAAGTAATATAAGCCCCCACTTTTTGGCATCCCTGTGGCAACCTCTGCAGTACTGGCTGCTGAAATCATTGCGATAACTCCTGCTAAAATATATGCAAAAATAGCAGCCGGTCCAGCATTCCCAATAGCAAATCTTGGCAATATAAAGATACCTGCTCCAATCATTACACCAATTCCAATAGTTAATGCTTCAATTAATCCTAAATCTCGTGCAAGTTCGTCCTGCTGTTGCATATTCTTATCAGCCACAACAATCTCCTCCTTTATAACACAAATATGAAATCATGAATTATAGATCTTCTCCAAAATTAGCATTTCCTGGATGATTTTTGAGATCGCTTGATCTTTCAAGATTTTCCTGAGCTGGTTTATAAGTAGGATCAATATCTAAAGCAGCTCTATACATTTTCATCGCTTGCTTTGAATCACCTCTAAATTCCGCAATTATTCCTAATAAATTAAATGTTTCAGGTCTATTATTATCAACAATATTAGCATTTCTCAATATACTTTCTGCATAAGATAATTCACGCTCTTCTATTGCTGATTTAGCTTTAATTAAAATAGCTTCAATATCATTAGTATCATCGCTATCTATTTCTTCTCTATCTAAAATCTTCTTAATTTGTCTTTTAATCTCTTCTAAATTAAATGGTTTTTTTATATAATCTATAGCACCTAATCTCACTACTTTAACTGCATCGTCAACACTCATAAAATTAGTTGTTATTAAAATAGGAATGAAAGAATCTTCATCACGTATTTGTTTTAATAGTTGAACTCCTTTAATGTCAGTCAGATTCAAATTTAATATTATTAAATCATAATTAAAACTTTTTATCTTTTTTATCCCGTCTTCACCTGATAAAACCTGTTTAATATCAAAATAATCTAAATCCAATGATTTTCGAATAATTTTTTTAATACTTCTTTCATTATCAATTATCAACAACTTCTTTTTATCCAATTTTTTTCACCTCTTGTTTTATAATTAATAATTTTGTCAAATAAAATCCAAAGACTAAATTTAACAAGCAACTTAAGATTTATCTTCTGATTTTTCAACATCATAAATAACAATTTTTTTTGAGATAATTTTATCTAATTTTAATTTTTCTATTTTATCAAAATCACTTATCAATAAATCTGGTTTAATCTCAATAACTTTATCTTTGATTTCTTTTTTAATATCCCTACACATAACTAACGTTGGCATATGAGGTATATCATTGAAATCATCAACTATTTCATTATATTTATCTTCTGGAATGATATCTTTTATATCAAAATCTTGACTTATTGGAGTAGAATATGGAAGTTCTAAAAGATGATAAGCTAATATTTCCCCACCGTTTATACTAACATAATCTCTCCCAACTTTTTGTAATACTGATGCCATTTTTGAATCAACTGAGATAACTAAAATTTTCTTTTCATTTTCCAATTAAATCATCTCCTAATTGAATTAAAATTTTATTTAAAATAAAAAAACCCTGGAGAAATGGACTCTCCAGAGTTAATAAAGTTATATTAAAATAAATATAACTTTTATAAATATTCCCATTTCCCTCGAACGCTTACGAATAATCTGGTTTTTATCGGTTCGGGCCCGAGAGTAGCCCTATTCTTTTCAACAGAAAAGAAACTCACCATTATACAACCAATATCCGCTTTCTTTAAAAAAAGAAATTAAGCGATTACTATATTCAATTTTAATACATTATATATGAAAAATAAGATAATTGCAAATGGTCTTGCTGAAAGTAAGATTAAAAAGATATATAATTTAAAGCATAAGATGACAATGTAAAGTTATATAGATTTTAACGAAGGTGGTAACCGGCTGGTAACTGTCTGGTGAGTAGATGACCCTGGGCTGATTTTAAATCGACCCAGGGTTTTATTATTTAGATAGGCAATTTTTCTGAAAATTTATTTGACCATTTAGATGATTTAGCAAAAAATAACATTCCCATAAAAGCAGTAATTACAATATAAATACCACTAAAACTCCTTAACTCCGCAGCTGCTACAGCCGCAATAACAACTGAAAATTCTCCTCTTTGAACCAGGGATAAACCACCTCTAAGAGCTGCCTTTTTGCTGAGGCCAAAGACTTTACCGCCAACAACTCCAACAATAATCTTGCCAATAATAGCCCAAATTATTATAAAAGCAAGTAACGGAATTGAAAGAATCCCTTCACCAAGTTCAATTCCTGCTCCAAACCAGACAAAAAAGAACGGCAAGGTTACATTCCTGACAGGCAAGATAACTTTATCAAATTTCTCTGGGTGATCTAATTCCGCCAGCATAACTCCGGCTAAAAAAGCTCCTAAAAGTTCTGACAGACCAAGCATTAAAGCCAAACCTGCAAAGATTAATGCAATTGAAACTCCAAATAACAGTACAAACTGTTCATTTAATCTCTGGTCAAAATAATTAGCAAGTCTGGTAAAGACTAATTTAGCAAGAATAACTGCTACAACAATTAAAGCAATTACTTTTAGAAAGACAATACCGCCAGAAGCTATTGTAAATTCCCCCTGAACATAAAGAACTGTGATTAAAGTTACTGCAATAGGAGCAACTATATCTTCAAAAATCAAAAGAGCTATCATATAATCAGACTCTGGATTGGCAAATCTACGATTTTCTTCAAGCATTTTTAGGGTAATAGAAGAACTGCTGGCATAAGTTACTCCTCCAAGCAGAAATGCTGCCGGCCAGCTCAGCCCGAAGAACAGAGCAATTATCATTGGGATAATCAGATTTAACCCAACATCCAGTAACCCTCCAAACCAGATTTTTTTAGCAATCTGAATCATTTTATCAACTGGATATTCAAGACCTAACAGAAAAAACAAAAGGACAATTCCAGTCTCTGCTATTCCAAAAAGTACCCCATCCTGAATTAAGATCGGCCTCATTACCAGTCCAACCACTATAAAAATAGGAACTGTAGTAATTTTTAATTTTAAACAGGCAAGCAGAACAAGTGCAAATATAAATGTTTTAATTCCAATATCTAAAAGTATTGGATAGTCTAATGTTAGCATTATTCTTCTCCACGACAGATTTTTTGAAATGTTTTTAGGTCATCTTCAGTACCTGTAATCATTAATCTGTCTCCTGGATGTAGTTTTTCTGTAATATCAGGACTACTAATTACTTTTTCTCCTCGCTTAATACCAATAACTGTGACCCCTGTTCTGCTTCTTACTTCAAACTCAACAATACTTTGATTTGCTAAT
>CAYONR010000112.1:0-5313 GCA_964405365.1 uncultured Halanaerobiaceae bacterium | reverse complement strand
CTGCTACTCTTTCAACTTCACCGATTAATTGGCCCATATTTAATTCAGGCACAATTATTCTATCTACTTTTTCTGCCAACTCTCTAACATAATCATCTGCAAAAGGCCAAATAGTCTTCAATTTAACCCAGCCAGCTTTAATCCCTTCTTCTCTAACCTGATTGACTGCACTTATTGCAGAGCGGACAGTTGAACCATAGGCTAAAACAGCAATCTCTTCATCACCATTAAAATCTTCTTCAAGATGAATAATATCATCTAAATTATTATTTATTTTCCCCATCAATCTGTCCATTAATTTCCTGGCATCTTCAGTCTTACCCCTTGGAAAGCCAGTCTTATCATGAAAGAGACCTGTCGAATGGTATTTAAACCCTTCTCCATAATCAGGCATCGGCGGAATTAAATCCTCTGTCTCTTCATAGGGATAAAATTTATCTTTATCTTCTGGATTAGGTTTCTTTCTATTTACAATCTCCAGCTCATCAGCAGGAGGAATAGTAATCTTTTCCCGCATATGGCCAACAATCTCATCTAACAACAAGATAACCGGTATTCTATATTTTTCTGCCAGATTAAAAGCAGTAACAGTCAGATCAAAGGTCTCAGCAACTGATGAAGGCGACAAAGCAATAATCGGATGGTCTCCATGGGTACCCCATTTAGCCTGCATAATATCTCCCTGGGAAGGCGAGGTTGGCAGACCAGTAGATGGACCAACTCTCTGTACATTGACAACAACACATGGTGCTTCAACCATTATCGCAAAACCTAAATTCTCCTGCTTTAATGAAAATCCTGGACCACTTGTTGCTGTTATTGCTTTAGATCCTGCCAGTGAGGCCCCAACGATACAGCCCATTCCAGCTATCTCATCTTCCATCTGAATGAACTTACCACCTTTTTTAGGTAGTTGTTCTGCAAAACCTTCTGCAATTTCAGAAGCAGGTGTAATTGGATAACCGGCAAAAAAGTCAGCTCCTGCTGCCATTCCACCTTCTACTACAGCTTCATCTCCCTGGAGCAATAATGTTTTAGCTTTACTCATCATCTTCCACCACCTTTAATACAAAATCAGGACAACTTAATTCACAGTTTTCACAACCTATACAGTTCTCTAAATGAGCTATTTGAATTCTAGTATTCCCTAATTCCAAAACCTCCACTGGACAGACTTCAATACAGATTCCGCAGACTTTACACCAGTCTGGCCTGGCAACTTTTACCTTTCCCTTTCGGGCCACCGAAATCAGCTCCTTTTTTAGGCTTATGTTATAATTATAAATATTCTTAAATTAATTCTCCGCTTTATTATTAGACTATTTCCACAATTATCACAAATAACCTTCAGGACTATCTTGTTATTAACTTGACTATCTTGTGATTACTAATATTTATTTCTTATTCCTATATTTTGATGGCGATAAATCAAACTTTTCCTTAAATGCCCTGGCAAAATAATTAGGGTCATTAAACCCAACTCTATAAGAAATCTCAGATATATTCTCTTTTCTATTTTCCACTAGTAATTGACTTGCTCTATTCAATCTATACTGGCTTAAATAACTTGAAAAGTTCTCACCAATCTCATTACTAAATAAATGGCTAAAATAATATTTTGATAGCCCAACCTCTCTAGCAATCTCCTCTAATGAGATCTCTTTCTGATAATTCTTTCTAATATAATCTAGAGCCGATTGTATCTCTTCCCTCAGCGAAGGATAAGCCAGCTGTTCTTTAAATGTCTGGAAGATCCAGTGCCAGAATTCATCAATAAGATCATCAACCTCTTTTGCATTTAAAGCTCTCATCAGAGAATTTAACTCAACTGGCTCTTCTTTATCTTTTTCTTCCAGATTAATCCCTTTTAAAATTTCTAACTTAATCTTACTCAAAAGATTATAAATCCTGATCTTTATCTCTGCAGGCCAGCATTCCTGATATAGATTATCCTTTAAATCAAAAAATTCGTTTTTAGCCTGCTGATAATTATTCGAGCTAATCAAAGATAAGATTAACCTCTCATTTTCATTATTATATAAAGATCTAGTTACCTTTTCAGTTATTATCGAGCGATAACTAACCACTTTAAAAGAAAAAAATCTGGCATAATCTATAGCCTGAACAGCTTCCTGATATGAGATTGTAAGCCCATCAACTGAATCATAGTTCTGACCCAGACCAAAAATAACCTCAATTTCACTAAAGCCATCATCTGCTTTAATTGTTTCCATCTCTTTTACCAAAGCACTTTCATCTATAGACCTATGATCAAAAAATATAGCCAATTTAAAAATATCAACTGTTATCATAATATAGTTTGAAATCAACTGATTGAATTTCTTCTTCATCTTACTTTCCAAGCGTCTTAAATACTCTTCCCTTCTGATTGCTGATAATGAATCCATTGAATCCTGATCCTTTAATTCAATAACTAATGCCTGGCTCTCATCAAGTTTTAAATCTTTAATATTATCTAAATTAAAAGATGAGAGCCGTTGATTTTCAGAGAAAATAAGCTCTTCAATAATATTTAACTGTCTGCCATCAAAATCATTAACCATCTTCCAGGCTCCCCTCTTTATGTATAAATCTGGCCGGCCAAAAAGGCCGGCCAGTTAATTATTCTTATTTATCTTCCATAAATGGATAACTATAATCCTTTGGTGGCACTAAATTTTCTTTAATAGTACGCGGTGATATCCAGCGATATAAATTCAATTTACTCCCGGCTTTATCATTAGTACCAGAAGCCCGGGCTCCACCAAATGGCTGTCTGCCAACTACAGCTCCAGTCGGTTTATCATTAATATAGAAATTACCGGCAGCCTGCACCAGAATTTCTCTGGCCTTAACAGTCGCCTCTCTATCATTACTGAAAATAGCTCCAGTTAGAGCATAAGGTGAGGTGTTATCACATAATTTCAAGGTCTCTTCATACTCTTCAGAATTATAAAGATAGATAGTTAAGACAGGTCCAAATATTTCTTCTTCCATAGTCTTATAATCAGGCTCTTCTGCCAGAACTAGCGTCGGATCAATATAAAATCCATTAGAATCATCATAATCTCCACCGGCCAGAATCTTGGCCTTGCTTGATTCCCTGGCATGGTCAATATATTCAGCAATATCCTTAAAAGCAGTATGATCAATAACAGCATTAACAAAATTAGTGAAATCTTCAACTGGTCCAACCTTTAGATCTTCAACCTGCTGAATTAAATCATCAGAAATCTCATCCCAGAGTTCGTTAGGAATATAGGCCCTGGAAGCTGCTGAACATTTCTGGCCCTGATACTCAAAGGCCCCTCTTACTAATGCAGTCACTAAAGCTTCAGAGTCAGCAGATTTATGAGCAAAAACAAAATCTTTACCCCCAGTCTCACCAACAATCCGTGGATAACTATTATATCGCTTAATATTCTTACCGACTTCTTCCCACATATACTGGAAGGTAGCAGTAGAACCGGTAAAATGAATACCTGCCAGGCGAGAATCAGAAATAACTTCAGGGCCAATCTCTCTACCTGAACCAGGAATAAAGTTAATTACTCCTGCCGGTAAGCCTGCCTCTTCTAAAAGCTTAAATACCAAATAATTAGAATAGACTGCTGTTGATGCCGGCTTCCAGATTACAGTATTCCCGCAGACTGCAGGTGCAGATGGTAGATTACCGCCAATTGAAGTGAAGTTAAATGGCGGAACTGCAAAGACAAAGCCCTCTAAAGGTCTATATTCCATCTTATTAATTTCAGTCTCTGATGAAGCTGGCTGGTCTTGATAGATCTGACTTAAGTAATAATTATTAAAACGGAAAAAGTCAATCAATTCACAGGCTGCATCTATCTCCGCCTGGAAGATATTCTTGCTCTGGCTTAACATAGTTGCTGCATTAATCTTTGCCCTCCAGGGCCCTGCTAATAAAGCTGCAGCTCTATCAAAAATAGCAACCCTATCTTCCCAGTCCATTCTGGCCCATTCTTTTTTGGCCTCCAGAGAATTTTCAATAGCCTGCTCAACAATTTCCTTATCTGCTTTATGATACTGCCCTAAAACAGTACTATGATCATGGGGACATTTAATCTCAGCTGTATTATCAGTTTTTATCTCTTCCCCGCCAATTACAACAGGAATATCTAAAAACTCTTCTTTCATCTTCTTCAGTTGGCGTTTTACTTCCTTTCTCCTCTTACTCCCTGGTTCATAATTATATATCGGTTCATTATCCGGTCTCTCTATGTCAATAATTCTATTACTCATAAACTCCACCCCTATTATTAAGATTTTATTTAAATTAAACTACTGATGGCTCTAAGATTAAATTACCTTTCTCAAATCTTTCAAGATCCAAATTCAGCTCCAGGCTTAATTCTTCATCAAGAATCATCTCAGCCATAATAATACCGGTCATCGGTGCTATCATAAAACCATGACCAGAAAAGCCGATCGCCATATAGAAACCAGGAACTTCTTTCGACTCAGTTATTATCGGCTGCCTGTCAGGTGTTATATTATATAAACCTGCCCACTGTCTGACAACTCTTAGCTCACCTAGTGAAGGTAATAAATTATAAGTCTTTTTAGCCATCTCCTCTAAGAAATGCCAGCTGCTCTTCCGGTTAAAACTTGCCGGTTCATCAGGATCACCAAATCCCATCAAAAATGGTCCCTCAGGAGTCTGCTGACAATAAATATTATAGGAAAAAGACATTACCATCGGTCCCTGAAACGGCTCAACCCTTTCAGTTACCAGGATTTCATGCCTCTCAGGTTTTACAGGCAGATCAAGCCCGGCCACCTCACCTATCTGACAGGAGTAACCACCGGCAGCATTTACAACTTTATCTGTTGCAATAAAACCTTTATCTGTCTGCACCCCGGTTATCCTGCCATCTTCTTTAGCTATATCTATCGCTTCAGTATAAATATTAATCTCGACTCCAAGCCTCTCAGCAGCATCAGCATAAGCCTTGACAACTAAAAAAGGATTGGCATGGCCATCTGTTGGACAGAAAGTACCTCCAACGACTTCATCAATATTTAAATGAGGCACAATTTCTTTAGCCTCTTCAGATGTAACTTCTCTCGATGGAATGTTTTCTCTTGCCTGCAATTCCAGGTTCTTCCTGAACTGCTCCATTTCCTCATCAGAAAAAGCTAAAAGCAAATAGCCCTGCTGTTTTAACTCAATATCCATATTTGTTTCCAGCAGCTCATTCATATTTTCAAAGATATCCATACTCCTTCTGGCCAATCTACAGTTCATCTCAGTACCCCACTGCTGACGAATCCCCGCGCCACAGCGGCCGGTAG
>CAYONR010000111.1:0-5314 GCA_964405365.1 uncultured Halanaerobiaceae bacterium | reverse complement strand
ATAATACAATTGCAACTGAATTAGCCAGATTTAATGATCTGGCATAATCCCTCATCGGAATTCTCAAGGATGATGGCAGATTATCCTTTATAAAACTTTCTGGGAGACCAGCTGTCTCCTTACCAAAAATCAAATATTCATCACCGGTAAATTTTTCTTCTGAATAAGTTTTAGCCGCTTTAGTTGAAAATAAAAATAGCTTATCATTTTTATGCTTTTTTAGAAAATCATCAAAAGATTCATGAACCTTTATATCTAAATCATCCCAATAATCTAAACCTGCCCTTTTTAAATATCTATCATCCAGAGAAAAACCTAAAGGTTTTACTAAATGCAAAGATGAACCGGTAACTGCACAGGTTCTTGCAATGTTACCGGTATTTTGAGGAATTCTTGGTTCAACTAATACTACATTCAAAATTATCACTCCATCTAATATTTCATTAATAAGTTTCTTCAACAATTACATCGTCATAAAAATGTGTAAATATCGATCTATGATTATAACCCTCTGCAGCCATTCCTGCACTGGCAGTCTGATCAAAACCAACGCCATGACCCCAGCCGGCACCATATAAGATAGCTCTATTCAGATAACCATCGTTATCAAATGATTTATTTATTATAAAATTATTGCTTCTGAGACCGCCTAATCTTCCTCTGATTCTATCTCCACTAAAGCTAACCACGTCATCTTCGCCAATTATCTTAAGACTGCGAACATAACCTGATGGAGTTCTTTCAGTTATCTCAATATCTTTTATTTTCCCAAGATCATAATTATCTTTAAGATCTGATAATTGCAGTGCCCAGGTCCAGCGATATGCATTTCTACTTGCATAAGGAGATCTACCAGAATAACTCTCAGGATTGGTCATTAAATAATCCCTTAATTGAGCAGGTAAAAGCGGGAAATCATAATCACTGTTAGAAATAGTACTAACACCTTGCAAATATGGCCTTGCTCCTCCCCAGACATGTTCACTGGCTTCAGTATGGCCTCCACTATTTGCGCTAAAAACAGCGTCTATCACCTGGCCATTATGTTTTCCAACCTCACCAGAGGTAGCCAGTACAGCTTCTGTTGTCCGATCATGTTCACTATTAATACCTCTATAAACAGCACAATGAACTGTAGCACAGAGATCATAACCATCTGCTGCATGTTTTCTGCCTAAATGAAACATTGCATAAGTTCTGGCAGCTACAGCCTGGGCTCTCAGAGCTTCTTGAGGCCAGCTGGCTGGCATCTCTGCAGGAACTACAGATATAAGATATTCCTCAAAATTTATTCGATTAATCACATTAAAATCATAAGCGCTTGCTTGACTAATTTTAATCTCTCCACGATACTGTCTATCTTCCTGGTTAGCCCAATAATAACCGCTACCATACTGGACTTCATATAACAGGATACTCCCATTTTCATTTTCAGGTTTAATAATTAAGTCATTATCAAAATGGAATTCTTTAACAAGAAAACCTCGTCTTTTTATAGATATCCGATTAGGACGCTGTTCAATAGACCATTCTCTGTGTTGATCTCCATCTTCTAAAATAATATTACCTTCGGAGTCCACAATCTTAAATGGAGAATCTACCTGAAATCTTAAATTATTGACATTATTAATTAAACCAACATCTATTTCAGGGGTCGATTCTCTCACATTAATTGGTTTAACGTCTCTCCATGAGGGTTCAGGAACTTCTCTATCTGGATCTGGTCTTAATTCAGGATATTTATCCCTTAATATATCAGCTCGTTGCCTGGCATAACTCTCTTCAACTCCAACTCTGATACTCCGCTGCCAGTACTGAAACGCCTGATAATGATCACCCATCTCTTCATATCCTCTTGCAATAGTAGGTAAAAGATAAGTTAAAGAAGTATCCCGGCTATAAGCCTCCTCATAATTTCTCGCAGCCTGGACAATATCTCCTGTACTTTCAGCTATCTCACCAATTCCAATATAATATTGGAGATAACTTGAATCAAAAGATATTCCCTTTTGAAACCTTTCAATAGCTTTATTATATTCACCTATTTTTATTGAATTTAATCCAGAAAAATAATATAAGTGATTGATGTAATTTTCATCACCATTAAAACCATTATAATATTCATCAAATATCCTTTTGAATTTTTCTTCAGCATCATCATACCAGCCTGCATTATAAAGTGCTACTGCATTTTCTAAAATCGGCTTAAACCCATCTCTATAAGACTCAGCTGCTTGAAAATTTCTTAATGCAGCCTCCTGGTCACCTTTTTCCAGGTAAATAACAGCCAAATTTCTATAGATATCGTATTCACTTATCTCTCCATTTATTTCTAAATCTCCATTTTGCTTAACGTCATCTAATAATTTTTCTAATCTATTGATTGCATTATCATATTGGCCATCATAATAATACTCTTTCACATCATCTATTGCATAAGCTGAAAAACTAAATATAGATATAATTAAAATTACTATACTACTCATTACTGCAGTCTTTTTAAACACTGACTGAGTCCTCCTTTATTGTTTATAATATCTCGCTTGCTATTCTGGCTAATTCAGATCTTTCGCCTTTTTCAAGCATGATATGTCCTGTAATATCTATTTCTCTTAGTCGATAAGCAAGATAAGAAAGACCATTATTCTGCTTATCTAAAAATGGATTATCAATCTGAAATGGATCCCCAGTTAATATAATTTTTGAGTTCTTGCCGACTCTGGTAATAATAGTTTTAACTTCATGTTTAGATAGGTTTTGAGCCTCATCTATAATAATAAACTGATCTGGTACTGAACGGCCTCTTATATATGTCAGGGGCTCAATCTGAATCATATCTTTTTCAACTAATTTATTGAACGTAATATCAGAACTCTTATTCTGCTTTAAAATATAATCTAAATTATCAAAGATTGGCTGCATCCATGGCTGGAGTTTATCTTCTTTAGTGCCAGGCAGGAATCCAATATCCTTACCCATTGGAACAACAGGTCTTGCAACTAAAATTCTGTTATATTTTTTCTCATTCAACACCTTTTCTAAGCCTGCCGCAACAGCCAGTAAAGTCTTACCAGTTCCAGCTTTACCAGCCAGAGTTATAAGTTCGACTTCATCTCTTAAAAGAAGCTCCATTGCCATCGTCTGCTCTCTATTTAATGGCTTTATTCCTAATGCACTTCTCTTCTCATTTCTTAATTTAACCAATCTATCTTGTTCAATTATCCCCAGGGCAGATTGTTTAGAACCTTCGCCAGGAGTAGTTAAATTAAGAAACTCATTAGGATAAAAATCTATATCACTATCTATATCTTCAATACTCAAATTACCGTTCTGATAAAATTGATCAATCCTATCACTACTAACCTCACATTGAGTATAGCCAGTATAAAGATCTTCATCGGATAGTCTATCAGCTTTATGCATTTCAGCTTTAAGGCCAAAAGCATCAGCAATTAACCTTAAATTTATATCATTTGAAACAAGAATAACTTCTTTATCACTTGTTTCTTTTAAATGCATAGCAGCATTTATTATTCTATTATCCATTTTATCTAAATTAATATTTTCAGGCAATTGTTTTTTGTGACCATTTATTACTACCCTTAAAACTCCGCCTTCTTCAAGTTTAACACCTTCATCAAGCCGCCCTTTATCTCTTAAATCTTCTAATAATCTTGATGTCTCTCGAGCATTATACCCTAAATCAGATGATTTATTCTTCTGATCATCTATCTCTTCTAAAACAGCCATTGGAATAATTACATCATTATCTTCAAAAGAAAATATGGCTCTTGGATTCATTAATAAAACATTAGTATCAATAACAAATGTTTTTTTTGCCATTTCTATACTTCCCATAAAGATAAGCCACTTTCAGGTTCATTAACTCTTTCCTGTGGTTCTCCGATTAATTCCTGAACAATAGTTTCTGCAACATAAATCTCACAACCTTCGGCCAGATGGCCACCATAAGCCTTACCTTCTGAATCAGTAATGATAATATGGGCATGGATAAAAGGCTCACCATCAAGAATAGAAATATTACCCTGACAGTGAGCTATCTCAACCCCTGAATCAAATTCATGATAATAATACTTCCTGTTATTCTGGTTAAAATAACCGATTTTTGCATTTTTTAAAGCACCTAAAACTTTAATATGACCTGAGCGGATATTCGCTTCCTTAACCAGGTCAGTCAATGTTTCCAATAAATCTTCGCCTCTAGGCAACCTTCCTGTTAAAACCTGACCGGCCTCATAATTGTTAAATCCTTGAAATCTATCATCCCTTAACTTCATAACTATTCCCCCTGAATTCTATTCAGATTATTTTCAGCTCTCGTAAAATCCGGGTCAATTTCCAGAGCAGATTCAAATGCTTCAACAGCCTGATCTTCAGCACCTGTATTGAACAATGCTAACCCATAATTATTATAAATATAAGCCTCATCTGGTTCTAAGGCAACAGCTTCAGCTAGATATTCTACCGCTTCTTCATATCTTCCATCTTCTAATAAAAGTAGCCCTAAATTGTTATAAACATATGGATTATCACCATGTTCAATACCTTCTAAATATGCCGATTCAGCCTTAGAAATGTCGCCTTCAGCAGAATAAATCAATCCAAGTAAATTGTGATATTGAGTATCTAAAATATCGCCATCATAGTCGTTTAAAATTGCATAAGCTGTTTGATATGCTTCTGATCTGTATAAAGCTCTACTGTAATTAACAACCGTTCTATAATCATCACTTCTTAATTCATAAGCATTTTCAAAATAAGGTATGGCAGTTTCTGGTTGACCAATATAATTATAACTTAGACCTGCAAAATAGTATATCTGCCAACTTTCTTCTCCCTCTTCTAATAAATTACTGAACTCAGCTGCAGCATTCTCATAATCAGCCTGATTAAAATACTCCATCCCCTGACTTAAAGCTGCTCCTTCAATTTGAAGAGTCATGCCTACCACTAAAACAAACGCAAGAGTAAAGACCATTAATAAATTTCTTGTTTTCATTATTTTACTCCCCTTTCTTTTGATAGTAACTACAATACCCTTTCAATTCACAGATCTCACATTTTGGACTCCGTGCTTTACATACTTCCCGTCCATGAAATATCAACCAGTGATGCATATCAGCCCATAATTCTTCAGGAATAAGCTCTTTTAGCTGTTCTTCAACTTCTTCTACTTTGTCACTATCAGCAAGACCTAACCTGTTTGAAACCCTAAAAACATGAGTATCAACTGGAAATGCCGGAGTTGAAAAAGCACCAACTAAAACAACACTTGCTGTTTTTCTGCCAACAC
>CAYONR010000110.1:0-5329 GCA_964405365.1 uncultured Halanaerobiaceae bacterium | reverse complement strand
AACTTTAATGTTTAATAATAGAGTAGGGGAGGTTAGATTAATTCCCCTACTTTTTAATTTGAGACTATGGTTTCTATTTGTTTTTATTGTATGGTTGTAAAAATTTATAAATTCTTAATTTAGTTTAACTTTTGCTATTTTTTTTATCTTTCGGCTACTTTTATGGCTACGCAAAATGATTAAACAGTTATTTATGAAATGTATTAATATTCATGTTCGAAATCAGAAGAACAATTTCAATTATTTTTTCTATGGATGAAGTATTTATAAAATATTAGATTCTATCTAAATATCAAAAATTTTAAGTATACAGTTGACTTAAATCTATATTATTTATTAGAATGATATTAATGTTTATATTGAAAGGGATCAATAAATTCTTTAAAGGAAATTACTTCTCGGATTAAAGTTTTACTGATTATATTAAGTTTTTCACTAAAAGTTTATTTAAATTAAAAATTTATTTGTTATTTTTAGCAGGAATTTAAACTATATTATCGAATTAAATAACAACATATAAGCTAATTATACTAATAGAAGAGGTGATTAAAATTTCTTGTAGATTTTGTACACTAACTGAGAATAGAGTAGAAATGGAGAATGAACATGCTATTGCGATTTATGATAAGTACCCTGTTAATGAAGGTCACATGATGGTTATTTCTAAACGTCATTTTTCAAATATTTTTGATGCAACTGATGAAGAAATTTTGCATTTATATGAATTACTTAAAGAGTCTAGGGACTATCTTGAAGAAAAATATAATCCAGATGGTTTTAATGTAGGAGTTAATATTGATGAAGCAGCAGGTCAGACAGTAATGCATCTTCATATTCATTTAATACCTCGTTATGAAGGTGATATAGATGATCCAAGGGGAGGTATTAGGAAGCTAAAAAAAGAATTAGTACCATTTAATGGTTAATAAGGCGACCTAAGAATATTTAAATTAATAAAGTCTTTATTTAGTTACCGGCAATTCCTGAGAGGGTTTGCCGGTTTTTTATTTAATTTTCAAAATGTTTTAAAATTAACTTTACAGTTTAACTTTACTATGATAAAATATTTATAAAGATAGTCGTCTAACGTCTAATAAATATTCATAAAATACAGGTGATAATCTAATGAAATATTTAAAAATAAAAGAAGATATTCTCCAGATAATCAACCGAAAATTAATGTTAGAAAATAATGATGATCTTCGGCTACCATCAGAAGAGAGCCTTGCTAAACAACTTAATACAAGTCGGGTAACTGTTAGAGAAAGTTTAAGAGATTTGGAAAATGAAGGTTCCATTATTAGAAGACATGGAGTAGGAACTTTTATAAATCCAGATAATGATCATTTTGATCGAGGTATTGAAAAACTATCTAGTGTTACTAATATTATTAAGGAGCGAGGTTTCACTCCAAACACCAATGATTTAAAAATAAACTATATAAATTATGATGAGATTGAAGATGAGTTCAAACTCAGAAATCAACAAGAATTAAAAAATAAAATGTTTATTAAAATTGAAAGAGTTAGACTAGCGGATGAAATACCGGTTATATTTAATATTGATTATATTTTGAAAGAGAAATTAAACCAGAAAAATACTATTAATAAAGAAAATTTTAATGAATCATTATTGAATATTCTTTCTAAAGATCATAATGTTTATATTACTAATTCAAAGGCTAAAATCAAGCCATTAATTAGTGATAGATTTCTTCAGGAAAAATTAAAACTACCTAAAAATTCTCTCTTGTTATTAATGACTCAATATAATTATAATTCTAACGGAGACTTTATTTTTTTCTCAAAAAGTTATTTTAGCCATGATAAGTTTGAGATTAGGATGCTAAGAACTAGATAAAGACTAAATTCAGGAGGTGATCAAGGTATAAGTTTTTAATAAAACAGGATAAAGAAATTATTAAATACTCATAAAAATAATTTAAAATTAATATTTATTAAACTAAAGGGGGATAAAAATGAAGAATAATTTCAAAACAGTTCTTATTATCACATTAGCGTTAGTTTTTGCATTTAGTTTTGGAGCAGTTAGAGCAGAGACTCCACAAGAAGGCGGGGACCTAGTAATCGGTATTGGTGAAAATCCAGATCATCTTAATCCTGGTATTACTACAAGTTATCCAGTAGCTGCTGTTACAGCAAATGTATATAGTGGCCTTGTTTGGAGAGCAGAAGATGGTTCACCGCAGCCACAGTTAGCTGAGAGCTGGGATGTTTCAGAAGATAACAAAGTGTTTACATTCCATTTGAAAGAAAATATAACCTGGCATGATGGCGAACTATTTACCAGTGAAGATGTAAAATTTAGTTTTGAAGAAGTATTGCCAGAATTTCATGGTCGTTTCCAGGATGTTCATGAATTCATTGAGGATATTGAAACACCTGATGACAATACAGTAGTAATTACCCTAACGGAAGCTTATGCGCCATTTATAGTTTCATTAGAAGTTTATGACGCACCGATAATGCCTAAACATTTATTAGAAGGTAATCTTGATAATATCTCTGAAGCTGATATAACTTCAGAACCAGTCGGAACTGGTCCTTTTCAGTTTGTAGAATGGGAGAGAGGGGATAGAATCGTTCTCGAGAGAAATGAAAATTATTTTGATGAGAATGCTTATTTGGATAGAGTTTTATTCAATATAATA
Source organism: uncultured Halanaerobiaceae bacterium (assembly GCA_964405365.1). Classification (GTDB taxonomy): domain Bacteria; phylum Bacillota; class Halanaerobiia; order Halanaerobiales; family Halarsenatibacteraceae; genus Halonatronomonas. The sequence goes on along the minus strand of CAYONR010000110.1, from coordinate 2,658 downwards.
CCTGATTCAGCTTCTAGAATTTCTGCTTTAGAAACAGGTCAGATTGATTATCTCTGGGGATTTTATTTTCCAAGAGCAGAGATTCCAAGATTTCAAGATGACCCTAATTTTGAAATGTGGCAGGGTGTAAGAATTCCTGCTCTATGGTTTGCTTTCTTTAATCTGGAACATCCAGAATTAGGTGACCCACTTGTTAGACAGGCTCTAATGCATGCAACAGATAGAGATTTAATTATTGAATTAACTCAAGAAGGTCTTGGTAACTATAATGTTGGACCAATGGGTGGAGCTTTCGACTTAACTTATTTTGAAGAATACGATTATAGTGATCTCTATCCATTTGATCTAGATAAGGCAAGAGAATTACTTGATGAAGCTGGCGTTGATGAACTTGATATTTCAGTAGTTGTAGATCCTAATCGAGATGACTTAATGGGTGCAGCAGAGATTATGCAGGATCTTTACAGTCAGATTGGAGTTAATTTATCAATTGATACTCAGGAAAGAGCAGTAATGATTGAGAATGTTTATGAAAATAGAGATTATGATTTATCTCTCCAATCATTTACTTCAGGTGGAGATCCGGCTGTTGGTTATCACAGACTCTATATAACCCAGGAATTCGGCACACCATTTGTTGGTGCTACTGGTTATTCCAATGAAGAGGTAGATAGAATTCTTGGAGAAGCTGCAACTATTCCATTCCATGATGAACGCAAAGAAAAATATAGAGAAGCAATGGATATCTTGAGCGCAGATGTACCATTGTTAGTACTTTATGAAGAAGAATCAGTAGATGTTAACGATGTTAATTTAAGAGGATTAAGACAGGGTCTTGATGTTCGGAGCAGGCTTGATAAAGTCTGGTGGGCCCAATAAACTCCATTAAAGTAAGGAGGCTGCTATTAAATGAGTTCTAGTAATAGCGGAGGTAGATCCCTGGGGCAATACGCTTTATTGCGTATTGCCCAGGCTATACCTCTCATAATTGCAATAATAATTATAAATTTCTTATTAATAAATCTAGCCCCAGGAGATCCAATTACTGCTCTGGTAGGTGAATTCCCTGTTCCTGCTGAGTATGCAGAACAGATGAGGACTGAATTTGGACTTGATCAGAACATATTTATTCGGCTGGTAAAATATATTGGTAACGTTTTTAGGGGTAATCTTGGTTTTTCATTTAATTACAGAATTCCTGTACTGACTTTAGTATTAGGAAGACTTGCTAGAACAATGATTCTTATGATATCATCAATAGTTTTTGCTACGATTATCGGTATGTTATTTGGAATACTGGCGGCTAAATATAAAAACACAATTATTGATAATATTGCAGTTGCATTTTCAACAATAGGCTATTCAATACCTGTTTTTTGGTCCGGGCAGATCCTAATCTTAATTTTTGCAATTTGGCTTGGTTGGTTTCCTTCAGGAGGTCTTCAGTCGATCAGAGCTGATTATTCAGGTTTTCAGTTTTACTGGGATAGAGCAATTCACATGGTACTGCCGATTTTGGCATTATCTTTAAGATATATTGCTTTAACAACTAGAGTGACAAGGACTAGCTTGATTGAAAATTTAAGCTCAGATTTTGTTCTTGCAGCTAAATCAAGAGGCATAAGTTCAAAAGGAGTACTCTTTAGACATGGATTAAGAAATTCTTTAATGCCAATTGTTACAATTATAGGTTATCATTTTACATTTATCGTGGCTGGTTCAGCTCTTGTTGAAACAGTCTTTGGCTGGCCAGGAGTAGGAAGATTACTCTACACATCAATATCAGCCAGAGATTATCCAACACTAATTGGAATACTTCTTATAGTTTCTATAGTCGTGATAATAGTTACATTATTAACTGATATAATTTATGCTTATATAGACCCGAGGGTAAAATATGAATAAGTTAAAGGCAAGTAAATGTGAGGTGAATCAAATTGGCAGAAGAGAAATTAGGTAGTTCAGAAATTAAAAAGATTTGGTATTATTTTAGTCGGAAAAAGATAGCAGTTATTGGAATGGTTTTAATCATTGCTATTCTTTTAATGGCTGTCTTTGCCCCTTTACTGGCACCCCATAGTCCTAGAACGGTTTCGAGATCTAGGTTTGAGTCGCCTGGAACAGAAGGGCATCTACTTGGAACGGATAATCTAGGTCGTGATATTTTAAGTGGAGTTATCTGGGGAGCTAGGGTTTCATTGATAGTAGGTATTTTAGCTGCCCTTACAGGAACAATTATTGGCATTTTAGTAGGAGCTTTAAGCGGTTATTATGGCGGCTGGGTTGATAATATCTTAATGAGAATAACAGAATTATTTATGACGATTCCAAGATTTGTGTTAGCTTTGGTTGTAATCTCATTCTTCGGAACAGGTCTTAATAGGTTAATACTTGTTATTGGTGTTTTAAGCTGGCCTGGTATGGCTCGGCTAGTTAGAAGTGAGTATTTATCTCATAGTAATCTGCCTTATGTAGAGAGTGGCAAAGTTATTGGTATGAGTAATTTGAGGTTGATTTTTATTGAGATACTTCCAAATGTCTTGCCACAAGTTATTGTTGTTTCAACTTTAAATATAGCTACAGCCATTCTATTAGAGGCTGGACTAGGATTTTTTGGTCTTGGTGATCCTAAGATGGTTAGTTGGGGAGGCATGCTAA
>CAYONR010000109.1:0-5350 GCA_964405365.1 uncultured Halanaerobiaceae bacterium | reverse complement strand
ACTCTCGTTGATTCTCACCAGTTGACTAACATCACAAGATAAAATATAATTAAGGAATTTTTATTTTTAAAGACTTTAAAAAATAAATGAACTTTTGTAATTGGATCTTACCAGCCTTTTCTCCCTTTTCTTTCAAACTTTCTATAACTACACCAATAACATAATCCATATGATTCATTAAAAATCCCTCCTTTTTGTTAAGCTAAATTTTTTCATTATCCATCAATATTTTTACATCCTACCATTGCAAACCACCATTATTAGTGCCTAACTTAGGAAATGCAATAGATTCTATATCAACTTTCTTGTGATTATTTTTAAAATATTCAAGTCCTGACTGAATCCAGTCTAAATTTGAGCCATATCTCCAGTGCTTTTTAGTAGGAAAATTTAATATCCATAAAGTATCATCTACTTTATATAAATACGATCTTCCTACTTTAACCTCATTATTTTCACAACGCTTTTTATAATCTTTATACATTTCTGGGTACCTTAATTTAAATTCTAAGGCAAGCCCAGCTCCCATTACTCCAACAGTATTAATAGTGTTGACAATAGTCTTTGCCGGGGCATTAAACACAGTTCCTTTTTTGTAAGTTAGCATTTATATCACCCCAAATTTTCTTCAATACATAAAATATCATTCATATAATACTTGAAATTCATAGGGCCGTTGCTGAAATTATCAAGATTAATTTTACCATTTCTTTTTAACTCATAACTATTCTTAAATTTAATGTCTTTAGTAATATAATAATCATCTAAATTACTTTCTATCTCTATCCGGTGATCATATTGAGCGAAGTCATGTCGATGAAATTCCAGCATAACATTTACAAATCTTTTATTATCATCAAAGCCTAATTTCAGTTCATGGTCTTCTATATAGTTATTATGACATTAAAAAGACTGGTGTCAACATCATAATAATCATGATGGAACCCGGTACCCACCAAATACACCCCAACGGTACCCACCAAATACGCCCCCGCTCACTTGATCCGTATCCGCTCTCGCTCAATTATTTCAATTCTATCTTTAATTTCATCATAGATATTTATACTGGAGCTTTCCGGGAGATCTAATGTTAAAGCCAGGGCATAGGGTACTTTAAAATTTTTCTCACTTTGATTATTTCTGTCCTCACTATGATTATTTCTGCTCTTGCTCTGATTATTTCTTTCCTCACTCCGATTATTGCTTCTATCCAGATAATTAACCCACAAAACAATATTTTCTCCTTCTCTATAGACTGAGGCTCTTTTTCCTGTTAAAACTTCATGCTGGATTGTACCTCTTTGAGCTGCAAGATGATTAGCCTGTTTTCTTGAAATCTCAAGAGGAGAATTTGAGGGGGGATCAAAGTAAAGCTTGGCAAGTCTGTAATTATTAAATCCAGGATTTATGGGAGTAAACCATGATAAAGTAATCACCATTCTTTTTAGCAAAGCCCTGCCTATCAGGGATTGGGGTAGGGGGAAAATGTATTTATGGCCATTTTCTGGCTCAATTTTTGCAGCTGCAATTAATGTTGCCTGCCGGTCAGTGCATCCCAGCTGCTGATCTGGGCTGATAAAGCCATAACCTAAAAACTTCTGGGCATGCCTTCTAAAAGAGTCTATCTCAACCTCATCTTCTATTATATTCGCTAACATCTCACGGGCATTTCTCCAGTCGGCATAATGCACAAGTAATGTTTTAATTAAAACCGCTGTTAAATCCTCAGGAAAATTAAATATATCTCTGTTTTCCTCTATAAGATCATAAATTTCCCAGGCCTTATGGGTGGCCATTGCAGCAGCATTACTTGTCCCGGCAGAAAATGCTGCTGAGGATAAATTGGGTTCTGCTCCGGGATAAGCAACTTTTATCCCGGGAGGACTTAAAACTGAGTTGTTAATTTCATAAGAAGCACCCTGATTCTCAGTTGAAATTAATTTATTATAAACCTGTTTTCCTCCTGGCAGCAATATATCCGGCTTGATACTCCTGCTAAAACCAAGGCCAAATCTGGAGATAGGGCTTGGCATATTTGAGATTCCTGGCAGCAGATCAAAAACATAGGGAAACTCCTCATCAGCAAAATCCGATTTATCATCATGCTCCGCACCAACAGTAATTGAGTTGATAGATTCAGCAGGAGATATAATTCTGCGGTCTATTAAATTTTTATTGATCTGTTTTACTGTAGACTCAGCTAGATGATTATTTGACCCTTCCTTATCTTCTAAAATAATTTCTCTGTCATAATTACCTGCGCTTATGATAAATAACACTTTATATTTCCAGGACAACCAGTCCAGCAACCTGGCTAAAGAGCTCATCTGTCTTATAAAAGGACGATTCACATCTCCAATTGCTAAGTTAATAACTTTAATGCCGGGTGCCATTGCTGGTCTCTGTTCATTTCTGACAAACAATCTCTCCACTGCTTTATAAACTAAATCAACTAAAAGTTGATCTTCAGGAATAATTTCCTGTCTGTTATTGCTAATTGGAGTGGGTTTTCCCGGTTTTAAAATTGGCCTGACATAAATTCTTCTATTAGCAATATAGTTAGGACAGTTTAGGTCTCCATTTAAAATTATTGAAGCCATGGCAGTCCCATGCAATCTGGCTTTAGCTGGATAATCTTCGCTAAAACCTTCCGGATCATCAATTATTAATCTGCTCAGTAAATTTTTATGATTTGGTAAAGGCAAACCATCAAACAAAGCTATTACCGGTTCTGCTTCTATCTTCTCGACGGAAACAAAATCTGCCTCTTCTTCAGGCAAATTATCATAATCAATCATTAAATCTGACTGGGGTAAGGGATTAAAATACCTAACATATTCACATTTCAGCAGTTTATTATACTCCTCTTCTTTTACTGAATCAATCATACTCTTAGCATTTGCTGCCGGGATATTTGCCAGTAAACCATGGTAGTTTATTTCCGGGATAACTGAACTTGTGATAAACTTGCCAGCAAAATCTTCCAGCAGCTTTATTACACTCTCTTCAATTAATTTCCTCTGTCTTTCATCATCCTTAAACCAGAATTCCATCTCAAAACTCAAAGTATCATTTCTCACTGATAATTCTTCTTCCCACTGCTCAATCAGACCGGTCTCTGCAATTCTATCTCTGGCATCCCAGGGGCGTATTTCTTTTAAATAGGTAAAAAGCTCCCGCCATTTAGTTTTGCCGTAGCCAGGCCCTTGATTGTTTTTATATCTCTCCCATAAAGTCAATAAATTTTCTAAGGCAGTACGATTTGTCAGCAACAAATATAATCTTCCATCCAGTTTTTTGCCGCTAGGCTCATCACCCAGATAAAACTCCTCATCTTCCAGAATATCTTCTAACACTGTTTCAAGTAACCAGCTAAATCCCTCGGTATTCTTAACTGCTGTATAAAAGTCTCTTATGCTGCAGGCTGTTTCAAGGACAAGAACCATTTCAGGGTCAATACCAGGGGAATCGCTCCGCAAGGAAGCAAGCCTTGACTCCATGGTCCTTTTTAACTCTCTCATAGGGCCATCAAATTTGTTGATTTGATGGTCTCTGTCTGGGTGTTTAGTCTCGGGTTTAAAACCTGAAGCCTGCTGGCGGTCATCAATTAAAACTTCAGGGAATTTTAAATATGGTCTCAATAGCAAACAATTCCTTTCCTAAAAGTAATTATTTACCCAGCTGCTTGAGTTTCTCTTTAATTATTCTGGAGTTATCTTTATTCTCCGACAGGATAATTCTCCTGTATATATCCAGACCAAACTCTCTTACTTCTGCATAACTCCAACCTAAAAGTTTCTCAGCAAGCTCTCCTTTATCTATTTGTAAGTTATATTTAACGCTGGCTTCAAACTTTTCAAACCATTTAATAATATCATCAAGTTCAGGGTAATCTAATTTTAATTTAATCTGGAATCTTCTCCAGGCTGCTTTATCCAGCAATCCGGGATGATTGGTTGCTGTAATTACAATAACATTGCTGGGAAGATTATCTATCTGTAGCAATAAAGAACTAACTATCCTTTTAATTTCTCCTGTTTCCTGAGAATCTCCTCGTTCTTTTCCTAAAACATCGAATTCATCAAAAAATAAAACACAATGTCTCTGGCTGACAAACTCAAATATTTCATTAATATTCTTAGCGGTTTCACCTAAATAACTGGTGATTAACTGTTCATATGAAACAATAAATAAGGGGAGCATTAAAGATTCAGCTATTGCTTCTGATAATGAAGTTTTACCATTACCTGGAGGTCCTATCAATAATAGGCGATGCCTGGGTTCAACATTATGAGCTCTTAATTCATTAGCTCTCTTTTGCTCTTCAATCAGTTCATCGCAGATGTTTTCTATTTTTTCCGAAAGAATCAAATCATTAAAAGTATACCGGGGAGTTCTTTCAAATACAGGAATGTCTGCTAGTTTTTTATTTTTTAAATAATAGGTCTTACCGCGCTGTTGATTATCTGTTCTTTGCAAACGGGCTTCCAGCCTGGAAGCTAATTTATGATGATCTTTAGCTTTCTCTTCTGAGATAATTGCCCGGGTGGTTTTTTCAAATAATCTTTTATCGCCAGAAATCCCAGCCTGGACAAGTTTTATAACGAGGTCACCTCTGGCCATTTTAACACCTCCTATACAGGTTAAAGTATGGTGGAACCCGGTTCCACCAAAATAGCCCCCGCCAGCATTTCCGCCTCCGCTAACGAGGGCAGCAATCACACCTGAATATCCACCTCTCACTCAAATTGTCGAAATTCGTCAGGGAACCCGGTACCGACCAGAATTGCCCCCGCTTCCTCACCTGCTGAGATGCTCAACCACAATATCTACTTCTTCCGCGGTTAGATTGGTGCTGCAGGGTATGTTAATAAGATGCTGCTGATAATAGGGCGCCTTCTCTATCCGGTAGGCCTGGTTTTCCTGGTAAGGCTGCTGGCGGTGGATAAGATCCCAGAGGGGGCGGGCCTGGATGTTATTGCCTATCAATCTATGTAAGAGTTCATCTCGGGTTTCGCCGTATTTTTCGGGGTTGACCAGCACTGAGTAGAACCAGTGATTTGGCCGGCAGCCTTCATTAAAGGCCATCAGCTCAAGCCCATCTATCTCAGCAATAGCCTCCTTATACCGGCGATAATTCTCAATCTTTGTCGCTATAAACCCTTCAAGCCGGTCGATCTGGTCGGTCCCAAAGGGGCAGTTCTATCTTTTTATGACGCATGGATAGAACTGCCACTAGGCCAGCGGGCCGTCGCAGCAAGAATATTAGTCATCCTGTAATTATAGCCAACCTCGTCATGGCGGTAATACAGCCTGTCAGATTTAGCCTGGGTCGAAAGAAACTTAGCCT
>CAYONR010000108.1:0-5387 GCA_964405365.1 uncultured Halanaerobiaceae bacterium | reverse complement strand
TAATGTTAAATATTTTGATCATATTAAATGAAAGGGGAAATCAATTATGAATGAAACTATTTCGAAGGAATCATTTTATTATGAAGAAGTCGATAAAACTGAGGTTGAGAAACTGCTGGCCGGTGCCTATAGTAAAAAATTTGGTGACTACTATTCTCTACTTCTGCTAATTGCTTCTACTGGGATCAGCCTGCCAGAGGCTCTAGAGCTTAAATGGGAGGATGTTGATCTGGAGAATAAGGTTATTGAGATCAGATCATTTGCCGGTAGAAAGATTAAGATCTGCCAGTCAGTTGTTGCTGAGTTGGAAAGTTTATATGTGAATTCCAGGCGAGTTGGCCTGGTCTTTCCTGGTGAAGATGGCCAGCCTTTAGATCCACTGAAGTTAAATGCCAATTTGAGAGAAATTAGGGAGTTGGCCGGGGTCAGTAATTCTACGGGAATTAATAGTCTTAGGTTATTACATGGCCGGAGGTTATTGGATTTAAAGGTCCATCCTGATGTGATCTGTGAGAGGTTTGGCCAGGAAAGTGGGCAATATATGATTGATCAGTATTTTAAGGTGAGAGATCAGGAGACTGCTGTCAAGGTGATGGAGGAAGCTGAGGGGTATAGTCTAGGGTAGTTAATAGGTGAAAAATATAAGGAGGGATTTAAGTGGGGCATATAGTTAAGACTGAATTTGATACAATGATAAATTCAATGAATATTTAAGGGCTGCTGATCTGCCAGGTGAATATTCTATTCATACCCTGCGCCATACTTTTGCTACTATTAATTTGAGAAATGATATTGAGCCTAAAATCATTCAGGAAATGCTTGGCCATTCGACTATCTCAACTACTCTTGATATTTACTCACATGTTGATCTTGATATGCAGAATGAGGCTGCCAGTAAAATTAATGATGTTATTAATTTTGATTAGTATTTTATTTAATATAATTTATTTAATTAAAATTTTATATCAAATACTCCCTGGGGAATTCAGGGAGTATTTAAATAGGGGTCTTCAAAAAAACGGTAATTGGTATAATTAGGTGTTAAATCTTGAGTTCCAAAATATTAGACGAAAAGATCAACTATTTCAGATTTTTCTACATCTATTAAACCTTTATCTGTTAATTTCAAAGCTGGACTGACCGGTAAAGTATTGGTGCAAAGTGACATAATTATATTATAATGAATATAACCTAAATTTTTTAATGCTTCAGTAACTTTTTTTAATTTTTCTCCGGCTTTTATTGCTGATTCTTCTGTAAGGATACCAGCTACTGGAAGTTTCAGCTTTGCAATAACTTTACCACCTTCAACTACTACTATTCCACCTTGATCTTTTATAACTTCATTAGCAGCTATCAGACCATCTTTTTTATTATGGGCAATTAGATAGAGATTATGATGATCGTGGGCATAAGTTGTAGCCACAGCTCCTCTTTTAATTGTCTCCCCTCCTATTATCGCCCTGGCGATATTACCGTTCTTACCATGGCGTTCAAAGACTGCTGCTAGGGAATAGGGAGAATTTTCCCAGTTTAATGTAGCTTTCTGATCTTTCAACTGGTTGACTTTTATATCAACTATTTTTTCTTCAGTATAAGTATTATCTGACTTAACAAGGATTAGTCTACAGGCTACTTCTTCTTGTTCAGTAAGACTGGCTGGGACTTCTATTTCCAGATCTTCTGAACTTAAACTCTTGAACTTAACGCTATTATAAAAACAATCTGGAAAACTCCGCGCCAGGTTATCTGCCTCAGTTTCAACTGATTCCTGATCCTGACTGGCTAAACTTTGAAAATCATTTGAACTAACAGTTAGCTGGCCATCTTTATAAACTGATCCAATTTCAAATTCTTCCAGATTATTAAGAACAATAAAATCTGCCTTCTTGCCTGGTGTCAGACTTCCTCGATCGTTTAAATTCATCCTTCTAGCAGGTGTATAGGTCGCCATATGGATAGCTTCTTTCACCGGTAAACCAGTTTTTATGGCCTGACGGATAACATTATCAAGATGGCCATGCTTAATCAGATCATCAACCATAATATCATCAGTAACCAGGGCCAGGCTGTCATAGATATTGTTGATCTTTATAAATTCAATCAGCTTTTCTTTCAAACTCTTTTCCTGGATTTCAACGAACATACCATTCTTAACTCTAGCTTCCAATCTTTCGATATTCTGGAGGGTATGATCGGCAGTAATTCCCTTCCTAATAAAGCTGGCCAGTTCATAGCCTAAAAGTGAAGGAACATGACCTTCTATAATATCATTGCCAGACTTTTGCTGATAAGCTTCGATCAGTTTATTGATTTTGCTATCAGGCTCATAGAGGACTGCATTATTATTCATTACTTCCCCAAGACAGACGACATTCTCCTGCTTTAAAAGTTCTTCTAATTCTGGTAGATCTATCTCTGCACCTGAAGTTTCTAGCTGACTGTTGGTCGATGGTACTGAGCTTGGAATTCCCCAGAAGATATCTACTAGAGACTCTTTTGCACTGGCAACCATTGCTTTAATTCCTTCCAGGCCAAATACATTGGCTATCTCATGGGGCTCAGCCACTATTGATGTAACTCCATGCTCAATGATAGCATTAGCAAAGGGTATTGGAGCCAGCATCGAACTCTCTATATGCATATGGATATCGATTAATCCTGGGATTACATATCTACCGCCAAGATCATAAACATTTTCTGTTTTGAGACTGGCCAATACTTCTGCAGGCAGCTCATCAGTCTGGCCTATAAATTCTATCTGATCGCCAATTATTAATAGATTATCCGAAATAAATTCTTTAAAATGAGGATTGTATATTTTTAAGTTTTTAAATAATTTTCTAGTATTTTGATCTATCAATATTGCCACCACTTTCTTTTCCTGTTAATTAGAGCTGCTTTTATCCTGTTGAGCCAGCTTATAAATGGCCTCCAGGGCTATCTCTATTGATTCCTGCTCAGCTTTAGCAAATAATTCTTCTTTTTCAGCAAGGGTTGGTTGCTCTGGCAGAAGAATATTTGAATCAGTACCGACTATGCCACCTGATCTAACTCCATGAATTCTAGCCAGAGTGTAGATAGTTGAACATTCCTGCTCTGAACATTTTACATTGTATTCTGTTAAAAGATCATTAAGAGCTGGATTCTGCTTGTAATATGCATCTCTGGTATAACTAGTCCCGATATGAAGGGTGCGGCCCTTATCTCTAACTGCTTCGATTAAGGCTGCAGTAACAAAGTGATCAGCTGCTGCTGGATAGGCAGAATCGATATATTCTTTGCTTGTCCCCTCACCTCTAAAAGCGCTATCAACTACGATTACATCACCAATTTCTATATTTGGCTGTCTGGCACCACAGGAACCGACCCTGATAAAAGTATCGGCACCGACTTTAATTAATTCTTCTAAGGCTATCGATGTTGATGGACCACCTATACCTGTTGAGCAAACTGTGACATCGATTCCTTTGTACTGACCGTTATAAATCAGATACTCCCGATGTCTTGTTACCAGCTCTTTATTGTCAAAATGGTCTGCAATCTTCTCAACTCTTTCAACTGAACCTGGGGTTAAGACATAACGGGCTACATCACCTGTTTTACATCTAATATGTTTCTGGACTTCTTCCATTTATTAATTACCTCCTTGATTTCTTTCAGCATATCTTTTTTCCGCAAAATGACATGATACTTGATGTCCTTGCTCTATCTCTTCTAAGACTGGTATTTCTCTGGAACAGATTTCCTCTGCATAAAAACAGCGAGGATGGAAATGGCAGCCAGAAGGTGGGTTTTTCGGCGATGGTACTGAGCCAGATAGAATTATTCTTTCTTTATTTCTTGTCTCTTCAGGATTTGGAATTGGTGTTGAGGAGACAAGGGACTCTGTATAGGGATGAACCTGTTTCTCAAAAACCTGATCATTAGTACCAATTTCGACTATTTTACCGAGATACATTACTGCAATTCTATCTGCCACCGAACGGACTACTGTCAGCTCATGACTGATAAATAAGAAGGCAAGACTTCTTTCCTTCTGAAGTTCCTGTAGGGATCTTAAAACTTGTGATTTGACTGAAACATCCAAAGCAGAAACCGGTTCATCAGCTACAATAAATTCTGGTTCAGTTGCAAGTGCCCTTGCTATTCCAATCCTTTGTCTCTGTCCACCTGAAAGCTCATTGGGATACTTACTCAAAAATTTTTCAGCTGGATTAAGTCCAACATCATTTAATAGTTGAATAATTCTTTTTTGTATAGTTTCTTTATCTTTTTTTTCCATAATTCCTGAACAAATTAAAGCTGACCGCATTATATTGGCGATATTCTTTCTTGGATTAAGTGAAGCTTTACTATTCTGAAAGACTACCTGAACTTTCTGTCGATATTTTTTCCAATCTTCCTCTGTGAAATCAGCCCTAGGTTTATTTTTATAGATAATATCCCCGCCAGTTAAGCTTTCAAGATTAAGAATAAGACGGCCTGTAGTTGTCTTACCACAACCGCTCTCACCAACCAGTGCTAGAATTTCACCTGGAACTATCTCAAATGAAATATCATTGACGGCTTTTAGAGATTTATTATAACCAAAAAAAGAACGGTCATAGGGAAATTCTTTAGTTACATTATTTAGTTTTATTAATGGGGATGCTTTAGTATTCATATAATCACCTGATTAATTTATTTATAAAGCCAGCATGCAACTTGATTATCAAAAAAGGGTGGTATCTCTTTCTTACAAATATCCATTACTTCCGGACATCTTGGATTAAATCTACAGCCCTTTGGAAGATTAGTAAGATTAGGTATGCTACCCTTTATTGGTTGTTCTATTTCTTTTTTTGCACTTTGCATTGAAAAAGCTCCCTTTAAGAGTCCTTTAGTATAAGGATGCCTGGGTTCATTAAAAATTGAATAAACATCATTAACTTCAACAATTTTGCCTGTATACATAATATAAACATAGTCACTTATATCTGCAATAACACCCAGATCATGGGTTATAATTAATAAAGTAAATTCCTTTTTCTTTTGAAGTTCTTTAAGTAAATCGAGTATCTGGGCTTGAATTGTTACGTCTAAAGCTGTTGTTGGTTCATCAGCTATAACTAACTCTGGATCACAAATGAGAGCTGAAACTATTCCAACTCGCTGAAGCATCCCTCCGGATAATTCATGGGGATAACGGTTAATTATATCATCTGAAAGACCGACTTCTTCAAGACTTGATAAAATTTTATCCTCTCTATTGCCTATATTGTGAGCTTTAAGTTCTTCTTTAAGTTGCTTACCAATCTTAACAACCGGATTAAAAGTAAGAGAGTAATCTTGAAATACCATACCTATTTCATTTCCTCTAATTTTTCTCAATTCTTTTTCTTTTA
>CAYONR010000107.1:0-5392 GCA_964405365.1 uncultured Halanaerobiaceae bacterium | reverse complement strand
CCCGGGCTAGACCTTCACTGACCTTTCCAGGATTTCAAAACCGGCCTGCAAAATAATATCTGCCAGCCGGTATCTTAGCAATATCAATCAAGGAGCCGTTTCTCTCCCTCAAGTTTTCGTATTTCAGTAATATCCTGGGTAACCTCAATAACCCCTCTATATTTATTGTCATTATCTCGAAGACTAAAATAATCTATCAGGATAAACCTGTCATTTATAGTCAACCAAAACCTGGCCTTATCTCGGCTGCCGGCTTTAAAGTCTTCGACTATCTGCTCAACAATATGAAGACTTTCAGGTGGATGACAGTTATGAACCTTTCGCCCGATTATTGCTGGAGATCTAGGAAAGATTCTTTCTGGTGGATCTGAGAAAAACCTGACTTCATCATTTTCATCAACATAAGTTATATCGATCGGTAGATAATTAAAGATGAGCTCCAGCTGCTCCTTAGAAAGTCTGCCAGTAGCAAATTCTAGGATAGCATCTTTTATGTTATCGCCATCTCCAGGTCTTCCTATATCTCTGGTACTGCCTGTCCTGGCCAATAACTGCTGAGATTCATTTAATTGTTCTTCATCTGGCCCATCTATTTTAAAATAACCGATCTCTGGCTCCTGGAGCAGCATTTCTGCCCAATCAGCTTCAGTCAGTGCCTCCATGGCCAGGGGAAAGATTATCTGTTCTTCCTTATGGGCCATCCGATAGGACATGAGAAATAGTCTGCCAATCTTTTTATCTATCTCAGGAGTAAGATCCTTTACCTTTTTGACACCAGCCAGAATCTCTTTCCAGCCTGCTCTAATATCGTCATGGATCGACCACATCACCTGGAGAGGCCTGGTATAATCCCAGCTGGCCTCAAGGTAGGGAAATAAGATATTTTCTTTTCGGATATAGTGACAGTTAAACTGACTCAGCTCTTCTATCTGCTGCTCAAATTCTGTTATCTTCTTAGAAAATTGCTTTGGCTTCAGTTCCCCAAACTTTAAAGCCTTGATAGTCTTTTTAGTTTTGCCTAATAACTCTTCCAGCTTTCTGTTTTCTTTCATATAAAAATAAATAGGATGATTTTCTTCTGGTTTTTCCCATTCATAACTATCCAGGGCAGGCTTTAAGACATTAATGATTTTCTCAATATCCTTCTTTATCGCCTTAACATTAACTCCCCTCTCTATCTGTTTCTCCTCTAGAGCTACCATATCAAAGGGAGTGATATTATCTATAGCCTCTTGATATCTTTCAATCAGTTTGCTCCCATCCTTGCCTTCCATCATTCCCATTGAAAATTTTATCAGGTCATCTACTCTATCAAAATTAACTTTATCTTTTATCGCCATAATCTCATCTCCTTTGCTTATATTTTAAGCTGATAAGACAAAATAATCAATTAATTATTAAAATAATCTAGAAATTTTTAAAACTTATTTAAATCTAACTTAAATCTATTTCTGCAAAGATTAATATAAATTCAACAGTAAAACAGCTGGCAAAATGCTAGCCAGTTTTATGTTATAATAGTTTTAGATGATATAAAAACAGTTTCATCTCATTATTTTCAAATTAATTTAATAAAGAAAGGAATGATAAATATGAAAATAATCTTATCTCCTAGTAAAACTCAGAATCATCAAAGAAAACGGAAAGAAAAAGGCGGAGATATTTTAAAAGAGGATATGACAAAAGAATTATTTGATTATCTCAAATCGCTGCCAAAAGAAGACTTAAAAGAATCGCTTGATATTCAGGGCAATCTTTTAGATAGAACCTATGAACTTTATCAGGAGCATAGTTTTAAAGATGAAACTATTCCTGCCATTGAATGTTATAATGGGGCAGTATTCAAAGAAATTGATCTTGAGAGCTTTAATAAAAAACAGCTTTCATATATGCAGGAAAAACTTGTTATCCTATCTCCAATGTATGGTCCAATCCATTCCAACACAGAAATCTGGCCTTACAGGCTGGAAATGAAGCTTAAACCAAATGATATTAATCTTTATCAATACTGGCAGGAAGTAATGGGAAGTTATTTTGCTGATAATGATTTAATAGTCAATCTGGCTTCAAATGAATATAGCAAGGTAGTCGAAAAAAATTACCAGGGTAAGATAATTGATTTTTATTTCAAGGAAGAAAAGGAAGATGGCAGCCTTAAGACAGTCGGCTATTATGTCAAGCAAAATAGAGGTAAGCTGCTCAATGAAATGATAAAAAATCAGGTTGAAAGTTTAGATAAGATTAAAGAAATTGAACTGGATGGCTACAAATATGATGAAGAAAGCTCTAATGGGAATGATTTTTATTTTATTAAACCATTTGAAAACTAAATTTGCATGATTAAATTATGGATAAAGTTATAAGCCCACCGTGTCAATCAGGTGGGCTTATTGTGAATATTTGATTGAGTATTTTAGTCTTTGAAATTAGATATCCCCTCTCACGCACTTCTTTAAAATCCGAGATAGTGGTTTAAATAATAAGAGAATAATTATAAAATTTGAAACTCCATGGAGTATATCCATCGGAATTCCTCTGACCCAGTAAGCAAAACCATAGGCCCAGCCATAAAAGATAGATTCAAAAACTGCAAAGAACATACCAAAGAATAAACCAAACAGACCACCAACGATAGCATATCCGTACTCTGTATTTATTGTTTTCCTTAAAAACCAGGTTATTAAAATTAATGTTGGCCAGATAAAGTAATAACCTAAAATCCAGGTATTAAATCCATAAATAAATATTTCAATTGTAGAAAAAATTATAGCAGTCAAAAGGGCCTTTTTGAGACCAACAGTCACAGTATAAAGAATAAATAGCAGGGTTACTATTTCAACATTAGGAACAAAAGCCAGAGCCATTTTACCGGCAGTTAGAGTTGCACTGAGAATTCCAACCAGGACAACATCATAAACATCTAAACTTCTAGTACCCTCTGAGCTCGAACCTGTAATTGCTTTCATCTTCTAATGGTACCTCCCCAGGACCTCTTTCTGCATCTTCGCCATTGACCATGAGATGAAAATATTCCTGATTGCCGTCTGCTTCGTAATCCATTAATTCAATAACCATTGTACCAAAGTCAAAGCTTTCAAATCCAACGCCTATCGTCTCCTCCTCTTCCTCTAAAAGTCCTAGCAAGAATTCAGCATCAGTATTAAACTCAAATTCTTCATCGATTCCTTCATCTTCTATCACAATTTCAAGACTTACTACTTTAGCGCCTTCAACACCTTCTGGTGCAAGATAATAATTATATATTCCAAGTCCGGCTGCAGCTAGAAGAACAACTAAAATTATTAAACCAATTTTCTTATTCATTTTATCCACCTCTCTAATAACTTTTTGAATGATTTTAAAATTAAAAAGCTCCCAATACCAGCAGGTATAGGGAGTTTAAAATAAAAGACCCACCATACCAGCGAGGCATAGTGGGTAAAATACATTAATAGAATAATCTCATAGAGATATATCCCATACACCGTGGGTATCTTTGAATTGTTTAAGCAAGTATCCTGACTCAAGTTCAACGCTTTCCAATGCCTTCCCGGAATAAATTCCAGTGGCCTTCAATGGAAAAACTCACCTATACAGTGGCGGGACCGTGCCAGACTCTCACTGGCTTCCTTTTTAATTCTTTGCAGAAACTTAAACTATCTATATTTAATTTTTGCTTTCTCTAATTACCTATTTCGATGTTAACTCTAAAACTCCTGCTTTTTTAATAAAAAGTTTAGCTCTTTATGCTACAAGAGCTTTTAACCTTTCAACAAAGCCATCCAACAGCGAATAAATTACTGGCAGAAAGATTAATGTTAAGAAGGTAGAGCTCAATAATCCACCGACAACAACAACTGCCATCGGTGCCTGAACTTCAGCACCTTCGCCAAGTCCAATCGCCATAGGTAACATAGCCAGCATAGTTGTTAGCGCTGTCATGGCAATCGGTCTCAATCTAATCATACCAGCGTTGACCAGAGCATCTCTTCTATTCTGGCCATCTCGTCTCAGAATATTAACATAATCAACAAAGACAATCGCATTATTTACAACGATACCGACCAGCATTATCGCCCCAATGAAGGCCACAACGCTTAATCTATGCCCGGTTATATATAAACCGCCGATAGCACCGATTACAGCCAGAGGTACTGAGAACATAATAGCAAATGGATGAACAAGGGATTCAAACTGAGCTGCCATTATCATATAGATTAGCACAACCGCAAGGATAAACGCGTAAGTTAAATCACCAAAGGCATCTTCCATTTCCTCGGCTTCACCGGTAATATCAACTCTATATCCATCAGGCATACTAAAGCCAGCAAGTTCAGCCTCAATATCATCGGCCACGCTTCCTAAATCACGACCATCAAGATCAGCGGAAACAGTAGCAGTCCTCTCCTGGTTCTCCCGATCAATCTGCACAGGGCCTTCAACTATTTCAATATCAGCAACCTCCTGCAGCTCAACCAGCCCAGCTTCAGGAGTAGCTATTCTCAGCCTTCTTAAATCAGCGAGGCTCTCTCTGCCATTCTCACCTAATCGGACTCTAATATCATACTCACTACCACTGGATCTATATAATGAGGGCACAGTCCCGTCAAGCCCGGTATTTACTGTCCTGGCGATCATAATAGCAGGAACTCCTAGCTCAGAGCTTTTAGCCTGATTAATTCTTACAACTACTTCAGGTCGGCCTTCATCAAAGCTGGTCTCAACATTCATAGTGCCTTCAACGCCAGTAACCATCCCTGCCATCTGATCAGATAACTCTTCTAATATTTCAAGGTCTGGACCTTGAATTCTGACAGATACTGGAGAGCCAGTACCCATACCACCAAAATCAGCAGCCATATCTACAACAGATATCTCTGCTCTAGGTATTCCAGAAGTCAAAGCCTGTATTTCATTTATAATCTCGGTTGTGGATTTATCTCTTTCAGTACTTGAGACCAGACTAACTTCAAGGTTGGCCTCATTTGTACCCCCGCCACCCAGTCCTATCATGGCAGCCTGGCCACCTCCAGAGCCAACAGTAGTAAAGACTGTCTCTACCTCAGGAATCTCTGCAACAAGTTCTTCAATATCCAGAGCAACTCCTCTAGTCTCTGCAAGCATCATTCCAGCAGGAAGTTCGATCTCAACCATAATCTCTCCCTCATCCATAGGTGGAATAAACTCAGCACCTAACTGAGGCAGCATCAATAAACTTGCACCAAAGATAGCGGCCACCACAATTACAGTTATTAACCTATGATTTAAAGCAGCACCGATTACTGATCCGTATAATTCTTTAATCTTTGTACCCAGGGTATCCACGAAACCGAATTTAACTTTTTTTGCAACAGAACCATTTAAAAGCCTGGAAGCAAGCATTGGTATTAAA
>CAYONR010000106.1:0-5400 GCA_964405365.1 uncultured Halanaerobiaceae bacterium | reverse complement strand
CAGTTAATTTCATAGCATTATCTCTTCTTGATTTATTAAAATCATCTAACTTTTTTAACTGTTCAAGACCAATAGCTGCAGCAATATCAGTCATTCTATAGTTAAAACCTAGCTCTTCGTGATAATACCGATCAGTTAACCCATGATTTATTAATAATTCAGCCTTTTTTGCAACTTCTTCATTAGAAGTTACAACAATTCCACCTTCACCAGTGGTCATGTTTTTAGTTGGATAGAAACTAAAAATACCTACAGTTCCTATTCCACCAACTGGTTCACCGGCAAATTCAGCTCCATGAGCCTGAGCAGCATCTTCTATTACTGTTAAATCATAGTTTTTAGCAAGCCTCATAATTGTATCCATATCGGCTGGCTGTCCAAAAAGATGAACAGGCATAACACCTTTTATTTCTGAATCTTCTTCTAATTTTTTTAAAATCTTAAAGGAATCAATATTATATGTTATAGGATCAATATCAACAAATACTGGCTCAATACCACTGTATAATAGTGAATTACAACTTGCAATAAATGTAAATGGAGTAGTTATAACTTTATCGCCTGCTTCTAACCCTGTCGCTCTTACTGCAACATCTAAAGCTGTAGTCCCACTAGTAGTAGCAATACCATAATCTGCCCTAACATACTCAGCAAACTTTTCGTTGAACTCTTTAACTTTTGGTCCAGATGCAAGCATTCCACTGTCGAGAACTTCCATAACTCTCTCTTTTTCTATTTCTGTAATTTCTGGATTTGCAATTGGAATCATATTATTTAAAATCCTTCCTAATTTGTTCTCGCTATATTTATTTGCTTATCTTTATTATATACCTGATGTTGAATTACCTTAGTTAATTTTAAAGCTTCCAGACCATCTGACCCATTAATTAAAGGTCTGGTCCCATTATTTATACAATTAATAAAATGAGCTAACTCTGATTTCAAAGGCTCTTCATCATTGCTATAAGTCTCTTCATATTCATTATTTCTTTTATATTCAGAGCTATCTGCCATGATATCTTTGCGACCAGTGACAACTATTTTACGCTGCAAATAATCAAGCTCAATATAAGAGTTAGTTGTAGTGATCGATAAAGCTCTCACCTTTTTTCTAGTAGCCCTACTTGCTGTTAAGGTAGCAATAGCCCCATTACCAAGTCGGAAATTAGCAACAGCATAATCCATATGCTTTTCTGATTCAACCTTCCTGGCAGTAGCAGAAACATTAGTTATATCTCCTTGAACTAGAGAACTTACTACATCTATATCATGAATCATTAAATCTTGAATTACATCGGTATCATCAATTCTAGGGTCATAAGGCCCCATCCTTTCAACGTGTAACGCGACTATCTCTTCATCGTTCAAAATTTGAGGCAAAGCCTGGATAGCTGGATTAAACCTTTCTATATGACCAACCTGAACAATTAAATCTTTTTTCTTAGCCGCCTTTAATATAGCCTGTGCTTCTTCAACAGAATTAGTGATAGGTTTCTCAATTAAAATATGTAACCCCTTATCAATAGCTTTCATTGCAAGATCATAATGTGTAGTTGTAGGTGTAGCAATATTAACAGCATCAACTTCATTCATCAAATCATCAATTGAATCATATGCTTTAACACCATAACTTTCTGCGATTTCAATATTTCTTTCTCTGTCTAAATCAAATACACCTTTTAAATCACAAAGATGTTTTAAGGCTGCATATGATCTGACATGATTTTTGCCCATACTCCCAACGCCAATAACTCCAATTTTAAGCTTACTCATAACTTATTAATATCCTCCTAATTTTAGCGACAGATTCCCCTTGAACTGCTTTCAATAAAAGCAATAAGTTCTGTAATCTCCGCTCCCTTAAATTCATTTTTAATTTTTTCAACTGCCTGACTAATGTTTAAACCTGAATAACAAATATATTCATAAACTCTAGCCATAATTAATTTAAGCTCCTCCCCTGGACATTTTCCTAATCCAGACAATTTAGCCGGATGTCCTTCAGCCTTAAAAAATGGAGGCAAATCTTTAATCACCTTCGAAGAACTACTTAAAACCGACGACCTTCCTATTCTTACAAACTGATGGATTCCTACCTGGCTACCTATTTCAGCTTCAGATCCTATTTCAACATGACCGGCAACCTGAGTATTATTACCAATATTTATTCTATCTCCTAATTGACAGTCATGGGCAATATGTGCAAATGCAGATATATAATTGCCTGAACCAATTCTTGTCTCACCTGTATCTTTTGTTCCTCTATGGACTGTCACTCCTGGGCCAAAATAATTATCTCGGCCAATTATAAGTTGTGTTGCCTCATCCTGATATCCAACATGCTGTGGTGGGTATCCTAATAAAACCCCACGCCCAATATGATTCCCACTATCAATATGAGTCTTACCTGTAATCTCTACATCTGCCTCTATTACGGTGTTTTCACCCACAACCACATCAGCTCCTATCATTACACGGGGGCCAATCTTCACCCCTGAACTCAAACTTGCCTCTGTAGATATTCTGGCAGATTCTGTTACATCAATATCTGACTTCTGCTTCCCTGTCATAATTAGTTTCCTCTCTAAAATATTAATATTGGTTATTACTTTATTAACGAACGATTATTCCACTTAGAAATATACGAGATAATTATATCATAATTTAAAGGTCAAGGTCAAAACTAAAAGTAATAGCTGGAATTTCATTAGAAAATTCAGCCTCTAATCCATAACTATAACAATCTAATCTTCTTGAAATACCAATTATAAAGCTATCCCATTCAGCTTTATCCCGCTCATATTTACCAGAAAATGCAACACTGACACTTGATTCTGGAGCTTCTGTAGGAATTCTTAAATTTAACTCAGGCCAGTAAGATTCTTTTTCAGACTTTTCATCTCGTTCTAAATATGGTTCACCACTAGACCAGACTCTCTCCTGGCGTAAAGCCCCATCGATTAAATAACCTGAAGCTGTCTCATGCTTAAATCTCAATCCAATTCCTGTTGTCATATTTGCATAAGATGGTTGCTCCGGCCGATTTAAATAATAATACCAGTTGTAATTTCCACTGGCTTCTACACTCCAGCCATCAGCTATTTCTACTGAGCCTGACCAACCTGGCTTTATCTCTATTTGCCCGGTATCTCTACCTTTTTCATTTAATCTACCCATACCTGCAGCCAGATTAAATCCCTGCGGCAGAGATTTAGAAATATCAAGATATGGCAGGTATTCCAGGTTATATCCAGAACGATATCTCATTCTCCAACTCATATAATTGCTACCAGAAATTTGATAACTCTGCCTGTCCAGTTCACCATTTCTATAGTCATGATAAAAACTAATATCAATTCCATCAAGTCTATTTCTTAATAAATATTCCTGCCTGTAATCATCAGTCATAAAATTAAAAGTATAATCATATTTAAATCTAAATGGCGAAGGATTATAATCAAATGTCAATTCTAGAGGTTTTGATATCTCTGCTTCATCTCTTTCATTTTCTAAATACTCAAGCTTTCTGCTTTGCCTACCTTTTATTGAAAAATCATCTGTCAACCGATGATTCCAACCTGCAAAGTAATTTTCTGAAACTTCACTTTCCTCATCATGATAGATAAATCCAGCCTCTATATCAAAATAATCAGCAGGCTCATAAGTAAGAATCGTTTCAAAAATCTCTTCATATTCAAGTTCATCATCTTTAGGATCATCTATCTCTTCTTTAGAATATTTGGTATCAAGATCTAAATTATCTGTTAATCTCAAATAATTAGTAGCAGTTAAAAGCTGTCGACCTCTCTGAGTATTAGTAAAATAAAAACTGCCTAAAGTTCTATCAAACAATTCATAATTATATTCTAACTCAATATATAAACCTTCAATCGTATTATAACCTATTGAATATGTCGGAACAGGTCTGGATAATCTCTCTTCGCCAGTTTCTTCGTCTTCTTCATATTGCAAAACATAACTACCAATAGTAAATATTCTGGTATTACCCCAGTAAAAAGAAACGTCCTCAGCTACCGCCCTATCTCCAGGGTATATTTTAATTGTAGCAGCCTCTAACCTATAATGGGGATCTGGCTGAATACATGGAGTTAAAATTGCTTTTTCTACTTCTATAGAGTGATCCATTTCACTAACAATAGATATTTTACCTCCAGTAAAATTAAGACTATCGATTTCGCTTTCTGCAGCTAAAATCTGACCTTCGCCTACATTATAATTAAAAAATAACTCTTTACCGCTTATACTCTCTTCTTCAGTTCTAATCTTAACATCTCCAGTAGCTCGTATTTCATTTTTAACTATATAAACCACAATATCATCTGCTTCAACCTCTAAACCAGGTACTCGAAAAAAAACATTACCACTGGCCGTTAGCTCCTGAAGATCATAATCATATGTAATGGTATCTGCATCAATAATATAAGGCTGGTCTTCAGCAGTTACGCCAAAAGTAACTACTATTACAATTAAAAAAACCCAAAAAAATAATCTGCTCAGCCTGCTCATCATTATACCACCTTTCAAGCCACTTTCAAAAAAAAGACCGGACGGGTTATCGTTACCGACCGGTCAAAAATTTTATATAATTGACATATTAAATATTTTATTAAAAACGAATTTCAAAACTTGCCTGTACATTTGATTCTACCTGATCAAAATCTGGTATTCCTCCTGTTGAATTTAAACTGTCTAACATCTGATAACCAATAGATAATCTACTAGTGTCAGTTACATTTAAATCCAATCCAATATCAAGCTCCCAGCCACCCTGACTCTCTAAAGTATCCTGGAGACTATTAATATCAAACAATTTATAAGAGGTACTTAAAGTTGCTAAATCAAGTAGGCCAAGCTCAAGACCTGTAATTGTCTGTCGCATTTCTTCATAATTATCTATCTGATAACTGGCCCGTATATTACCTACATTATCCTGATATTCAAGCCCAAAAACAGTAGAACTGCCTCCAGATGGACTAAATATATTATCTGATATATAATCTGCCGAAACAGAAACATTACTTACTGGCTGATAGGATATACCAAGTTGAGCCATTTCACTTAACTGTTCTACAAACTGAGTCTGAATTTCTTCAGCTGCATGGACAGCCTCAATATCAGTTTCTGTATTTTGATTATCATCAAAATTATCAAGATTCGCTGCCGAAACAGTATTTGCATCATCACTAGATTCATCTATTAAATCATCTTCATTAATTTCAAAATTATTATCTTCTTCCCAGGAAGAACTGGATATCTGGCCAATTCCAGCTCTAACTGTCATACTAGGATTCATATCATATGAAAGATTAAAACTTGTTAAACTCTCTTCTCCTCTTTCAGTTTCACTTAATTTCTGATCTGCTGAAATATAAGCCTCCC
>CAYONR010000105.1:0-5428 GCA_964405365.1 uncultured Halanaerobiaceae bacterium | reverse complement strand
TGTCATTAAAACCAGAAGAATTATTAAGCCAGGCCTATGCAGAAAAGAGAAGTCGCTTGA
This sequence comes from uncultured Halanaerobiaceae bacterium, assembly GCA_964405365.1. Classification (GTDB taxonomy): domain Bacteria; phylum Bacillota; class Halanaerobiia; order Halanaerobiales; family Halarsenatibacteraceae; genus Halonatronomonas. The sequence continues at coordinate 5,368 of CAYONR010000105.1, read as the reverse complement.
TCGGTGAGCAGGCGTTAACACCAGAACCAGGCCAGCCTCCAAAGGGCGGGACTGTTTATCTGGCAGCAGCAGATAGAGATGGCCAGATGGTATCGTTTATTCAGAGTAATTATATGGGCTTCGGCTCAGGAATTGTTGTGCCAGGGACAGGGATCGCCTTGCAGAACCGCGGCCATACCTTTAGTCTAGACCCAGACCATGATAATACTTTAGAACCGGGTAAAAGAACCTATCATACAATTATTCCAGGCTTCATGACTAAAGATGATGAACCAGTAGGACCTTTTGGAGTTATGGGCGGTTTTATGCAGCCCCAGGGTCATCTGCAGGTGATCATGAATACTATCGATAGCGGCTTTAATCCCCAGGCCGCCCTGGATGCTCCACGCTGGCAGTGGACTGAAGATAAGAAGATTAAAGTTGAAAGCAATTTCCCAACCAGAGAAGCAAAACTTCTGGCAGAAAGAGGCCATGAGATCCAGGTTTCATTATCATCAGGAAGCTTTGGCCGGGGTCAGATTATCTGGAAAGATGAAGAATCTGGAGTGCTGGCAGGAGCCACAGAGCCAAGAACAGATGGCACTGTAGCAGCATTTTAATACTAATACTGGTCATTTATCTGCCTTTCCCTGCCGCTTTCAGGCAGGGATATTTCTTTTTCTATTGAATAATATAATAATAGAAGCAAAAATAAGACGCAAAAATAGAAGGAATCAGGTGATAGTAATGGATATAAATAGTCGTGAACCGGCTGTGATGATAGAAGATTTAACTAAAGAATTTGGAGAACTAAAAGTTATCGATAAGTTGAGTTTTAGCCAGAGAGAGAATGAAACAGTTGCTATTTTGGGTAAGAATGGTTCTGGCAAAACGACTCTAATAAAATTGCTGATAGGACTTTATCAGCCAACTTCAGGAAAGGTTGAATTATTTGGCCAGGATCCTGTGGCCCACCCAGCAGTCAAAGAGAAGATATCATATTTAAGTGGAGATTATGGTCTTTATCCTAATTTAACTGTTAGAGAGACGATTGAACTGGCAGCAAGTTTATACAATACTAAAGTCGACCCAGATAAGGCCTTTAATATTATCAGAAAAGAAGATATCGATTTGGATAAAGAGATCAAACTTCTTTCCAGGGGCCAACTACAACTAGTGAAAATTAGCTCTGCAATGGTAAATCATCCCTCATTAATAATACTTGATGAGCCGACTTCAGGTCTTGATATTCTTGTCAGGCAGAGGCTTCTGGCCAGATTATGCTGGTATAAAGAGGAAGAGGGAGTAAATTTACTCTTTACCAGTCATAGTTTTAGTGAAGTTAGTCAATTAGCTGATAGAATAATCTTTCTTGATAAAGGTAAAAAATTAGCAGATTTAAAGATAGAGGAACTACCTGCTGTAAATAAAGAAATAATCTTTATCCCTCAAAAAGATTTAGAAATATCAGATTTAGGTCTTGATAAAATAAAGGGGATTAATGAGATAACTTTAGATAATAATAAGTTTATTATTAATTATTCCAATGATGAGGCGAATATACTTTACAGCCTTTCAGAGATACCTTACTTATCTTTAAAAATTAAAGAACCGGATTTAGCAGATATCTTTCAGAAACTGATTGAAGGAGGGAGTGAAGATAATATTGAATAAATATAAACTTCTATTTAAAAAAGAGTGGGAAAATAATCGTTGGAAAGTCTTGATCATTACAATCTTCCTCCTGGTAACAGCAACTATACTTGTATTACAATATCCAATGGTTCAGAGAACTCTAGAAATAGGAATTCTGGATGAACTGCCTGAATGGATGACTTCAGGAATGGAGCGACAGTTGAATTTCAATTATTATCTGGCCGATGGCTGGTTTGATGGTAGTCTGGCTCAATATGGAACCCTGCTGGCTCTTCTTCTTGGCATGGGAGTGGTTGGTGGCGAGTTTCAGGATGGTACTCTGTCATTTTTACTGGCAAGACCTATCGGTCGGCCAGAGTTATTTAAAGTTAAGCTAGGTTTTCAAGTTTTCATACTGGCAATATTCATGCTTGTTGTTACTGCCTATTTAGGCTTATTTGCCAGCTTTCAGGGGCGAGAGATTTATCTACTCAGGTTTTTAGTTGCCTTAGTTCCTCTGGGACTTAAGCTCCTGGTCGCTTATCTGATAGCAGTTAATCTTTCATTATTCCTCAAAGATCAGGTGAAGTCCGGCATTTTTAGCCTGGCAATAATACTAGGTTTTTGGGTTGTTGCAAATATATCACCTCTATATAATATCTTTTATTATTACTGGGCCAATCTGGCAGAATACTATGTAAATGGCAGTTTTCCTACTGTAGATACAGCTCTGCTTATTATTTTAAATACTGGACTCTATGGTCTGGCCTTAAACCGCTTTAAAAAGATAGATATTTAATATATAATATAATAAGTTGCTAATATATAAATCAACAAATAATCAACGAGGTGTTTAGATGGAAAAAGAAACGAAATCCGAACCTATTTCTACCCCCTTTTATTATGGCTGGGTAATAGTAGCCCTTTCAGCCCTGACAATGTTCTTTTCAGGGCCAGGTCAGACCTATTCAGTTTCAATTTTTATAGATTATTACATAGAGACCTTTGGCTGGAGCCGTTCCCTGGTCTCTAGCTTATATTCTGGAGCCACCCTGGTTTCAGGTCTAACCCTGACTTTTGTTGGCAAAAAGGCCGATCTTTTCGGCCACCGAAAAATGGTTAGCGGTACATCAATCTTTTTCGCCCTGGTCTGCATCTGGATGAGTATAATAGTTAATCCATTTATGCTGGTTATCGGTTTCTTCTTTTTAAGACTGAGTGGCCAGGGTACAATGAGCCTCTTATCTCAGACATTGCCACCGCAATGGTTTGAGGAAAAGCGGGCATTTGCCATGAGCCTGGTTGAAGTCGGTGGTGTTGGTGGAGCAGCTTTAATCCCTCCATTAAATAACTTTTTAATTCAGAGTTATGGTGCAACTACAGCCTGGCGCTTCTGGTCAGTCCTGCTGGTAACTGTAATGCTACCAGCTGGCTGGTTCTTTATTAGAAGCAAGCCAGAGGATATAGGTGAAGAGATAGATGGTAAGAGTTATGATAAAAATGGTGAAAAAATAACTAGAAAGGCTTTCAAGCCGAAAGTTCCAGTAAGTGAAGTTGACTGGTCACTGGATGAGGCCTGGTCGACAAAGGCCTATTGGTTAATGATCTACTGCGCCGGGATGACAGCAATGATCGGTACAGGGATCACTTTTCATCTGGTCTCAATTATTACTGAGAAAGGCCATACAGCTGGAGTGGCTGCAGCCTTACTCGGTTTCAAGCCAGTTCTTCAGTTTCCATTTTCATTTCTGGCTGGAAAAGTCTTTGATAACTTTCCAGTCCATATAGTTAAAGGTATTAATTATATCTTAATGATAATCGCTATCTTCTTACTCTTAACCGTCGAAAATATTACTCTACTCTTTGTCTATGCCGGGGTCTATGGTATCTTTATGGGCTTTGAATATATCAGTAATGCAGTCGTCTGGCCAAACTATTTTGGCCGAGGCCATTTAGGCAGTATTAGAGGTTCAGCCATGACGGCAATGGTTATCGGTTCAGCTTTAGGGCCTTTGCCATTTGGTCTGGCCTTCGACATAACAGGTAATTATAATCTTATCCTGGGAATTTCTATTCTATTTCCAGTAGCAGCAATGGTCGCCTCATTTATGGCGCCTCGACCAGAATATGAAGATTATCATTAAATTATTATGACCCGGGTTCAAAATGGAAGATGTTGCCAATATGACCCCGGGTTCAAAATGGAAGATGCTGGGAACAAATATAATAACCTTGTTAATAACAGGTGATTTTAAAATGACTGTTTAAAAGGAGTTTTAAGATGGCAGACTCAACTCAAAATATAAAGACATTATTGCTGGATGGTTATTTAGATGAGCCATCCTGTCTTGGCGTGCCGCCATATATTTCGCCCCATGCCAGGTATCTTTATGGTGCCCTGATGGCCGGCGGTATTCCAGAGGAGATGATCGACTATCTTACTGCTGATTCATACAGGGATAATAAAAGTATAGCTGATCTGGAGAAATACGATCTGATAATAATCCTGGCCGGGACAACAGTGCCAGGCCATTATCTCGGGGGCCAGCCTTTAAGCCTGGCCGAGATTAAAGAACTTGGCCAGAAATTAAAATATCCGACCAGCGTTCTAGCCGGGCCGATTACATTAGTCTGGCAGGAGCTACCTGGCCATGAAGTTCTCGCAGAAAACTATGATATTATAACTGGTGAGCTGGCTCCTTTAGAGATCTATAATCGCTTAAGAGATCAGGTCGGCCAGTCAGTAATTGGCGCTAAGAACTCAGCAGAGGTAGCATCAGCCATCTCAGACTGGGCAGTAACCGGGAGCAGGCTTTTTAAGATCCATCCTGGCCATCCGAAGCTGCTGGCAGAGCTTGAAACCTTTCGGGGCTGCCCCAGGAGCAAGCACTGTGAGTTTTGCAGTGAGCAGTTAAAACAGATCCATTACCAGCGGAAACCTGAGGCCATTGCAGCTGAAGTTAAGTCTATTGCAAGCACTGGAGTCCATAATTATCGCCTGGGCTGTCAGACAGATCTCCTGGCCTATCCCTGGATAGAAGAGCTATATAGCGGCATCAGGGAGGCAGATCCTGAGCTAGAAGTGCTCCATCTCGATAATATTAACCCTGGCCCACTGGGCAGAAAAGACCCGACAGAGGCCAGACGATTATTAAATATTATCTGCAAATACAATACCCCAGGCGATGTAGCTGCCTTTGGCCTGGAATCAGCAGACCCTGAAGTTTTAAAGGCCAATAATATCGATACTGATCCTGACCTGACCTTCAGGGCAATAGAGAGAATCAATGAGATCGGCGGCCAGAGAGTTGCTGGCATTCCCAAATTACTTCCAGGCTTAAACTTTTTAGCAGGCCTTAAAGGCGAGAGAAAAGAGACCTATGAGCTAAATCTAGAGTATCTCAGAAAGATCAAAGAAGCAGGCTTAATGCTCCGGAGGATCAATATCCGCCAGGTCAACCCGTTAGGAAGTTACCAGGCCAGTAAAGTTGATAGCCGTCGCTTCAAGGAGTTTAAGCGCCAGGTTAATGAAGAGATCAATAGGCCAATGTTAAAGCAGGTATTCCCCGTCGGAACAATAATCAGAGGAGTCTGGCCAGAAATGCAAAAAGGCCGGCTGACCTATGGCCGCCGACCTGGTAGTTATCCTATTTTAATCGGTATCCCTGGAGACCACCTTAGCAAAGATTTAATCTCTGTTCAGGTGATTGATCACGGCTACCGGTCGATCACTGCGCTAAGATATCCATTTTAT
>CAYONR010000104.1:0-5440 GCA_964405365.1 uncultured Halanaerobiaceae bacterium | reverse complement strand
GAACATCAATTATTTGAAGAAAGTATATATGAAGATATTGCTTTTGGTCCTAAAAATTTAGGATTAAAAAAAGATGAAATAAAGGATAGAGTTCAAGAATCACTAGAATTAGTTGGGCTTGATTATGATGATTTTAAAGATAGATCTCCTTTTAATTTAAGTGGGGGACAGCAAAGAAGAGTAGCAATTGCTGGAGTATTGGCTTTAAAACCAGAGATTTTGATTTTAGATGAACCTTCTGCAGGTTTAGATCCTAGTGGCAGAAATAAGTTGTTAGAATTGCTTAGGTATTTACATCAAGATATTAATATTACAATTATTTTAATTTCTCATAGAATGGAAGAGGTTGCAAAGCTAGCTACCAGAGTTATTGTTATGGATGAAGGTCGAATAGTTTTAGATGGAAATCCTGCTAAAGTCTTTAGTGAAGAAAAAAGGTTGCGTGAATTAGATTTAGATTTACCAGCTGTAACTTCAATACTTCATAAATTAAAATCAAAAGGATTACCAGTTAGAACAGATATATTCGAGATCGTTGAGGCTAAAGATGAAATAACTAGTAAATTACAGAAGAAGAATTTACATGAGGAGAAAAGGTCATGTTAAAAGATATTACTATAGGACAATATATTCCTGGTGATTCTTTTATTCATAAGTTGGACTCAAGGATTAAGATTATCATAACTATAATTATGATTACGGTTCTCTTTTTAATTGATTCTTTTACTGGGTTTGGGTTTTTTCTTCTATTTGTTATAGCAGTTATGATGATCTCTAAATTGCCAGTTAAAAGAGTATTAAATGGTTTGAAACCTGTATTCTTTTTGATTATAATCACACTATTTCTTCATATGTTTTTGACAAGAGGTGGAGAAGTCATCTGGGAATGGGGATTTTTAAGAATCGAAGAAGAAGGATTATTTACCGGTTTATTTATGGTAGGTAGGATCTTATTATTAATTATGTTTACCTCATTGCTGACTTTAACTACATCTCCATTACAACTAACTGATGGTATAGAATACCTTTTAAAGCCTCTGGCAAGATTTGGGGTGCCTGCAGGTGAATTAGCTATGATGATGACGATAGCTTTAAGGTTTATTCCAACGTTGATGGAAGAGGCTGAAAAGATAATGAAAGCTCAAAAAGCAAGGGGAGCAGATTTTGAAAGTGGAAATATTATTGAAAGAGCTAAAAGTTTAGTTCCTCTATTGGTTCCATTATTTATAAGTGCATTTAGAAGGGCTGATGAATTAGCATTAGCAATGGAGTCAAGATGTTATCAGGGGGGGACGGATAGAACTAGATTAAATGAACTGGAGTTAAGGAAATCAGATATTTATGCTCTTATTGGAGTTATAATTATAGCAGTTTTGTTAAGTTTTAGATAATCTTTGGAGGACGCTTGATGAGGAATGTAAAAGTTATAGTTTCTTATGATGGTTCAAATTATAGTGGATGGCAAAGACAGAAAAATACCAGAGAAACTATCCAGGAAAAATTAGAAGATGTATTGAGCATGTTTCATAAAGAACAGAGTACAATTTATGGAGCTGGTAGGACTGATGCTGGCGTACATGCAAGGGGACAGGTTTTTAATTTTAATTTAAAGGTTGATATCCCACTAAATAGATTGCCCCAGGCCTTTAATAGTGAACTGCCTAATGATATAGTATGTTTAGATGCTGAGCATGTGAGCGATGAATTTCATTCTCGTTATGACGCTGAAGCAAAAAAGTATATTTATCGTATTGATAATAATTTATATAAAGATGTTTTTGTACGTAAATATACTTATCATATATATAAGGATTTAGATATTGAAGCTATTTCCAGGTCAATAAAATGCTTGAGAGGAGAACATGATTTCTCGGCTTTTCGAGCAAAAGCCTGTCAGAGTAGGGAGTCTGTTAAAAATATTTATAAAGCAGAATTTTATGAAGAGGCTAAAAATATATATGCTTTAGAGGTTATTGGTTCAGGATTTTTATATAATATGGTGAGAATTATTGTTGGTACAGCGATTGAAATTGGCAAGAAAAAAAGAAAGTTTGATGATATGAAAAAAGTTTTGAATTCTAAATGCAGAAATAATGCTGGATTTACGGCTCCAGCTAAAGGCTTAACTTTAAAAGAAATTTATTATCCTATGAATGGATAGTAGTGAAACAAGGAGGGAATTATATAATGAAAACTTATAGTGCAAAAGAATCAGAAATAAATAGAAACTGGTATATAGTTGATGCTACTGATCAGACTTTAGGTCGTTTAGCTTCAGAAGTAGCACAATTATTAAGAGGAAAGCATAAACCAGAATTTACCCCACATGTTGATACTGGTGATTATGTAGTTGTAATAAATGCTGAAAAAATTAATATGACTGGTAATAAATGGGATCAGAAAGTGCATTACAGTCATTCTAATTATCCAGGTGGAATTAAAGAAATAACTTATAGAGAATTAAGAAAGAAAGATCCTGAATTTATTATAGAAAAATCAGTTAGAGGAATGCTGCCAAGTAATAAGCTTGGTAAGAGAACTGCTAAAAAGTTAAAGGTATATAAAGGAACTGAGCATCCTCATAAGGCTCAAAATCCAGAAAAATTAGATTTAAGTGAAAGGAGGTAGTTATTAGATGGCTGATGTACAATATCGTGGTACAGGTAGAAGAAAGACAGCAACAGCTAGAGTAAGATTAATGCCAGGTAATGGCGATATGATTGTTAATGGAACTGATATAGAAGATTACTTTCATAGAAAGTCTTTGATTCAAGATATTCAATCACCTCTTGAAGTTACAAAGCAGCTTGGAAGTTTAGATTTAGTTGCTAATGTAAATGGAGGTGGCCTTTCTGGACAGGCAGGGGCTGTTAGACATGGAATTGCAAGAGCATTGCTTGAAGTTGATCAAGAGTTTAGAACGCCATTGAAGAAAGCTGGCTATTTAACAAGAGATTCAAGAATGAAAGAAAGAAAGAAGCCAGGACTCAAAAAGGCAAGAAAAGCACCTCAGTTCTCAAAAAGATAAAATTTCATCAATATATTTTACCCTTCTCAGTACGAGAAGGGTTTTTTCTTTGCATATAAAAATGTCTGGATAAATGATATCAATCAGATATCAAATACCCAGACATTTTACTTTGTAGATAATATATTATCTAGTTAGTTTTGGATCGAGTGCATCACGCAAGCCATCCCCCATGAAGTTTATTGAAAGTACTGTAATTATTATCATGAAACCAGGTGGCATCCAGAACCAAGGTCTGGACTCCAATATAACTAAGTTACGGGCTTCATTAAGCATATTACCCCAGCTAGGCATTGGCGGTTGGATACCAAGACCTAGAAAACTTAAAGCAGCTTCAGATAAGATGGCAGCGGCTACTGCCAAAGTTGCATTAACTATGATTGGAGCAAATGTATTAGGTAAAAGATGTTTAAACATTATTCTTGAATCATTAGCTCCAGAGGCTCTCGAGGCATGAATGAACTCTCTTTCTCTTAAAGCTAGAACTTCTCCTCGAACAAGCCGGGCAACACCTGTCCAACTCAATACCCCAATTAGAACCATTAACCTGTATAAACCAGGGCCCCAGATTGAGGCTATAACTATAGCCATTATTAGAAATGGAACACTCCTAACAATATCTACTAGCCTGGAGATTAATGTATCGATTAAACCTCCAAAGTATCCTGCGATTAAACCTAATGTCGCACCAATAAAGACAGAAATACTCATTGAAATAAGGCCAACAGCTATACTTACTCTAGCACCATGTAACATTCTTGATAATATACAACGACCAACTCGATCTGTCCCTAATGGGAAGTCTCCACCAGGAGGCTGGTTTGCCTGTAGTATATTTGTTGAAAAAGGGCTGTTAGGTGATAATTGAGGTGCAAAAAGAGCCATTAATGCTATTATAATTAAAATAATTAAACCTGCCATTCCTAATTTGTTTTTCTTAAATTGTCTCCAGGCGACCTGCCAGGGAGATTCAATTTTTTTATCAATTTTTTTATTTTTTAAATCAGCTTTTGCCAATTAAATAACCTCCTTGTTAGTCATATTTAATTCTTGGATCGACAACTACATACAACATATCTGCTGCTAAGTTACCGAAAAATACTAAAACAGCAAAAATAACACTGGTAGCCATCATAACAGTATAATTTCTCTGGAAAACAGCTCTTACAGATAAACGCCCAATTCCTGGCCAGGAGAAAACTTCTTCAATGATAACTGCCCCTGAGAAAAGAAGAGGAACCTGTAAACCTAATATAGTAATAACAGGTATAAGTGCATTTCTTAGTGCATGCTTATAAATGACTAATCTTTCTTTAACACCTTTAGCTCGGGCTGTTCTTACATAATCTTCTTTGATAACTTCTAACATACTTGAGCGCATATAACGGGTTAAACTGGCTGCTCTAGCATATCCCAGTGCTATTACAGGTAGGATTGCATGATGGAGATGGTTCCAGACAGTTGTTGTAGCTGCTGTTGGATCCTGAAACCCACCGGTAGGCATGAGGTCCAGTTGGAGAGCAAATACATATAACAATATTAATCCAAAGAAGAAACTAGGTATAGAAACGCCTAAAAAAGCAAATAAGGTGGCTGCATAGTCGAAAACTGAGTACTGTTTGGTAGCTGACAGTATCCCAATGGGAATAGCTATTATAAAACTGAGAATCATTGCACCTACTGTTAAGTAAATAGTTGGCATAATTCTTGCCCTAATTAAGTTCGCTACTGGCTGGCGAGTCGAATCCATGGAATAACCGAAATCACCTCTGACAAAATCTCCTAACCAGTTTGCATATCTCACCATTAATGGATCATCTAAGCCCATAGCTGCATATCTTCTTTCTAAGTCTTCTCTTGAAATTGATGGATCTTCAAGCCTGGCTAATGGATCACCAGGTGCCATATTTATAATTATAAATAGTACCAGGGATACAATGAGAATTACAGGGACCCCTTGAAGTAATCGCCTAAATAAATACTGGTGCATAGTCTTCCTCCTTTAAAGTATTATAGAAATAAACTGTACTTTAACATAGAGTAGATGGGGCATGAGCCCCATCTACTATTATGATGTTATATTTAACTTAATAATTGACTCTTAAGCTATGAATTTTATCTGAAATGTTTTGGAATCCAGAGATTTTTCATTTCAGTATGGCCTCTACCAAATGGACTAACAACACCAGGATCTGGTAGGAAACCACGAACTCTTTCATTCATGACGTGTAGATAGATGTCAGCATACATTGGGATATATGGCATATCTTCATTCCAGATCTGCTGGAATTCTACATAGTATTCACGACGTTCTACCTGGTCTAGAGTCTGGCGGGCCATTTCAATTAACTCGTCTGCTCTTTCATTTGACCAGTTAGTTCTATTCCAGTCACCTTCACTATGCCATACTGA
>CAYONR010000103.1:0-5457 GCA_964405365.1 uncultured Halanaerobiaceae bacterium | reverse complement strand
GAATTTTATTTAAGCAGGAATTCCTATTATAAAATAGAATAAGTCTTATAGGGATAATTAAATTTTTCTTTAATATATCAGCCTTAAAAGGAGGACTTTTTACTCATGAAACAGCTGACTTATAAAACAAAAGTAATAATTTTCACCCTGGTAATTGTTTCTATATTATCTTTTCTAATAATTAATAATTACTCACAATCTTCGGCATATTATATGAAAGTCGCAGAACTTTTAGAAGAACCTCCTGCCTCAGATAGATATTTAAGAATCTCTGGAGTTCTTCTCACAAATACCATAACCTGGAATTCTGAAACAGAAACACTGGGATTTACCATGAGAGATCCAGAAACAGATGACCTTCTTGATATAAAATTTAACGAGAAAGAACCAGATAATCTTAAAAACAACGACTTAATCCTGGTCGAAGGTTATTACGAAAATAATCATCTAAAAGCGGAACAAATACTTTATCAATGTCCTTCACAATATGAGGAGCAAGTAGATTGATAGCTCAAAAAAATAAAATATCAAGTTATAAAGTCAGTAATCTTAAATTTTCTAGAGATGGCTTAAATATAATTAATGATATCTCTTTCGAATTATCACCAGGCCAGATAACAGCTCTTTTTGGGGCTAACGGGGCTGGGAAATCAACCTTACTAAAACTGCTTGCTGGTATCTGGAAACCTGATTCTGGAGAAATCAGCTGGTTGAACAAATTTAAAAACAAAGATTTTTATATAGGGTACATAGGCCACGAACTATTTCTTTATAAAGACCTAACTGCCCGAGAAAATTTGAATTTTTTTGGACAATTATATAATACTAAAAACTTAAATAAAAAAATTAAAAAATTAATAAAAACAGCCGGATTAGAACTCTGGCTAAATGAACCTGTCCGTAAATTTTCAAGGGGAATGCAGCAAAAACTAACTATCTGTAGAACATTCCTGGTTTCACCAGATTTACTCCTGCTTGACGAACCCTTTACTGGTCTTGATAGTAAATCAACTGATTTCTTGATAAAATTAATCAATCAAAACAAAGAAATTCCTGTGCTCTTTACCAGTCATAATATTAGACAGGGTTTTAAGCTTGCTGATAATTGGCTTATTTTAAAAAATGGAAAAATAATCAACCGCTCACAGGAACAGAGCAACAATAATGACCTGGATAAATTTATAAATAAATATGATGAAATACTTGCAGGTGAATTATTAAATGAAGATGCTTAAAACAGCAATCTTATTAATAAAAAAAGATATCCAGTTAGAGAAGAATACCGGCCAACTTTCTGGTGCAATTTTACTCTTTGCCCTGCTAGCAGGAACAATTTTTAGCATGGCTTTTCTCCCTGGTCAGAACCAGGTCCGCAACTTTTTCCCAGGCATTTACTGGTTCACCCAGATTTTTGCGGTAATGCTGGTTTTAAATAGATCATTTATTCGGGATACAGAAAACTCCTGCCAGACCGCTATCTTGATGGCACCAATTACCAGAGAAATGTTTTTGCTAGCAAGAATTTTTGCAAATTATCTCTTATTTTTATTATTATCAGCAATAATCAGTCCAGTACTTTTTATTCTTTTTGATGCTTTCCCTGTTTCAGGTCCATTCTGGCTATTGCTAATAGTTTTATTGGTCAACTTTGGCCTGGCATCAACTGGTTCGTTATTAGCAGCCCTGGCAACATCTACCAAAATCAGCGATATTTTATTACCAGTATTGCTATTACCAGTATTAATCCCGCTTATCCTTGCTGCTATCGAAACAACCCGGGCATTATACTTTAGCCAACTAGATTATAACCAACTCCACTTCTGGTTATTATTCATGCTCATCTATAATCTGATTTCAACATTAACCAGCTACCTGTTAGCTCCTTACCTAATGACCGAATAATATATAAATTGTTGGAGGCCTAAATTATGCTAGATTCATTGAAAAAACTGGAAAAATATCTTTTTTACTTATTAGGAGCAATCATTCCTTTATCAATTATTGCAATCTTTCATTATGCCCCTGAAGAAAGAGTCATGGGCGATGTCCAGCGGATTTTCTATTACCATGTCGGTTCAGCCTGGGTTGGATTCTTTGCATTCTTCATAGTTTTTATCGCCAGCATCCTTTATCTCCGCAAAAAAGAAACTGGCTATCATAGAATTGCACTGGCTTCAGCTGAAATAGGTGTTGTCTTTACAACTATAGTGCTCGGAACAGGCATGCTCTGGGGCCGTTCTGCCTGGAATACCTGGTGGACCTGGGATCCTAGATTAACAACTTCTTTAATCCTCTGGCTAATGTATCTTGGCTATTTATTTCTCCGGCTTGCACTCCAGGGCGAAGAACATGATAAACAACAACGCCTGGCAGCAGTATTCGGAATCATAGCCTTTGTTAATGTTCCGCTAGTCTTCTTCTCAATCCGCTGGTGGAGAACAATCCATCCAGTAGTAATAGAAGTCGGTGGCACAGGCTTAAGCCCAAGAATGATTCAGGTCCTTATCTTTTCAGTTCTGGCAATAACTTTACTATATCTACAATTGATTTCAATAAGAATTAAACAGCTCAAAAACAAAGAACGTCTTGAAAAAATACAGAATACCTTAAGAAGAAAGGAGGGTATGGCTCCCTAAAGCCATTAATATGAACTATTTATCTACAGCATATATAATTTTCTGGGTCCTAATATTCTTTTATATCTATAAAGTCCGCAAGACTAACCATGAATTAAATGAAAAAATCGAAATTCTTGAAGAAAAAATAGAAGAACTAGAAAAAAATAATTAATCATTTCTGATTCTTATGGCGTTCATCTATCATAACCCTGGCTTCCTCAGCCCAATCGCCAGATAGATATCGCCTGGCAACCCAGCCAGCCCTGGCTATAAAATCAAGCACCATCCCTATAAATATACCTGGCAGTCCAAACCCGGCCGGAACTGCCAGCAGATAGCTTAAACCTAGCTTAAAAGAGGTCTGACTCATTACCAGTCCATAAAATGGAGTCCTGGTATCACCGGCAGATGATAATAGGCCAGAAAGCACTCCATAAAGAGTTAAGATAGGTGCCCCAATACCTAAAGCCCTCAAGAAATTAATGCTATGATTTAACGTCACAGGGTCATCAGTAAAGAAACCAGTTAAGACCGGTGCTCCTATAATTAAGACTAGACCACCTACGGTTATTGTAATTGCAGTCAGCCACAACATAGCATCAGTTATCTTCTTGCTCTCAAATGGTTTATCCATGCCTAATGCCCTACCAGTCATAATAGTCGTTACAGTACCATAGGCTCTATGCAGAGGAGCAACTAACTGTTGATGAATCCTTCTGGCTATGTGATAGGCTGCTGCAGCTTCAGTTCCAAAGAGCAGAACTAAAGCATTAAAGGGAAAAGTAATCAGACTCTGATATCCACCCTGAAGTATCCTCGGCAGACTAATCTTAAATAACTGTTTAACAATTACTAAGTCCCAGCCATCATCAGGCAGCCCAAGACTTAAATGGCTAAAAGAAAATGTAAATATCACAAGATACATTAGAGCAGCTACCAGTTTAGCAACAAAAGTACCCCAGCCAACTCCTACTACTCCAATCTCAGGAAATGGCCCAACTCCTAATGCAAGTCCAACTGACAATACTATATTCACCAGATTACTAATCACGTTTACAACCATCGGTGTTCTAGTATCACCAGTTCCCTGCAATGATCTATCAGCAATAAGAGTAATCAATCTAAAGGGAGCAGCAGCCAGAATTATCATTAAATATTCCGCTCCAAGTTGAATAACCTCTGGAGCAGCCCCTAATACAGCTATTAAGACATCTGAAAAGAGGAGGCCAATCACCATAAATGGCAGACTGATTACAATTCCAGTTAATAAGACCTGGGTTAAGACTTCATCAGAACTCCCGGCTTCACTTCTTATCTCTTCAACACCTGTCTCCTGAGAAATAAGGGCAATACTCCCTGTGCCCAGGCCCAGCCCAACTCTCAAAACAAGTCTTTCCCAGACATCTCCTAAACCAACAGCAGTCACAGCTGCTGGACCAAAGAAACCCATCAGCAGCATATCTGTCGTCCGCATAGCCGTAGTAAATATATGATTTAAAACCACTGGCCAGGCAAGAACCATTGCCTCCCGCCAGATACTATAATACTGTCCCAGGTTAACCATAAAACCATCCCTTTTTACCTAATTAATTATAGCAAAACTTATTCAATTCGGCTTATTGATACTCTTGCAGAATCTAAAAACTTATCTAATTCTGCTTTATCATGAGCCATAGATAAAAAGATAGCTTCATATTGAGAAGGCGCCAGGTATACACCTTCTTTCAGCATCTCCTGAAAATATTCAGCATACAGATCAGTGTCTGAAGTCGATGCTGTTTCATAATCAACAACCTCTTCATCAGTGAAATAAAGGCTAACTAAAGTCCCTGCCTGATTCACAGATAGCTTAAGACTTGATTCCTCTGCAATCTCTCTCAAACCAGCAGCTAAATAATCTGCCTTCTCTTTAAGTTCTTCATAAACACCAGGTTTTTGAATTAATCTCATCATCTCCAGGCCTGCAGCCATTGCAAGAGGATTACCTGATAGAGTGCCGGCCTGATATACCGGCCCAGAAGGAGCAACCTCATCCATGATTTCTTTTCTGCCGCCATAAGCTCCAACAGGCAGACCTCCACCTATTATCTTGCCAAGGCAGGTCAGATCAGCTTCAACATCATAATATTCCTGGGCGCCACCTGCAGCCATTCTAAAACCAGTAATAACCTCATCAAAAATCAATAAACTGCCATATTCTTCAGTAATCTCCCGCAAAAATTCAAGATAGCCTTCTGCTGGAGGAACTACTCCCATATTAGCAGCAACAGGCTCAAGAATAACAGCCGCTATCTCATCACCTTCTTCAGCAAAAACCTCTTTAATAGCCTCCATATCATTATATGGCAGGCTAATGGTTAAACGAGCAAGATCTGCAGGAACACCTGGACTATCTGGAAGTCCTAAAGTAGCCTGGCCTGATCCAGCTTTTATTAGAAAACTATCGCCATGACCATGGTAACAGCCATTAAACTTTATAATTTTATCCCTGCCAGTATAACCTCTGGCCAGCCTGATCGCACTCATAGTCGCTTCCGTCCCTGAGTTAACCATTCTTACCCGATCAATAGATGGAATCAGCTTAACTATTTCTTCAGCCATTTCAGTCTCGACAACAGTTGGAGCTCCATAGCTTGTGCCTTTTTCAAGCTGACTTTTTACAGCCTCAACAATCTCCTCTTTATTATGGCCAAATAACATCGGCCCCCAGGAACCAATAAAATCAATATATTCATTGCCGTCAATATCAAAAATCCTGCTACCCTGTGCTTTTTCAATAAAAAGCGGGTTCTCCTTAACAGATGAAAATGCCCTGGCTGGACTATTTACACCGCCAGGC
>CAYONR010000102.1:0-5541 GCA_964405365.1 uncultured Halanaerobiaceae bacterium | reverse complement strand
ATGACTACTGCAATGTATTTATTCCGGACAGGCTTTCACTGGAGACAGTTTGGTGAAGGTAGTGCCATGGCCTATGTACTCTGTATATTTATAATTATCTTAAGTTTAGTCAATAAAAAATTATTCTCTGGTGGTGGTTTAAATGAATTACAACAATAAAGAACAATTAAAGGTAAAAAGAAAGACTACTGATATAATTAAAAAAGTATTATTATATACTTTTTTATTTACTGGAGTTGCTATAACATTTCTGCCATTCCTATATATGTTTCTTTTAGCTACCAGAACCAGAGCTGAGATCTTCTCATCAATATTTTCATTGATGCCAGGGGATTCTTTTATGGATAATTATGAAATTCTAATAAGCAATGTCCCTATCTGGAGAAATTTATTTAATAGTGTTTTTATATCTACTACAGCGACTATCTTAACAGTATTTTTCTGTTCTTTAGGTGGATATGGTTTTTCTAAATATAATTTTAGATTCAAGAATAAATTATTCTTCTCTATGTTAGCAACAATGATGATTCCAGGTTTATTATCAATTATACCCTGGTTTATTATGATGAATTTCTTTGGCTGGATGGACACCTTTTATCCACTGATCATACCAGGTATAGCCAATCCCTTTGGAATCTTTTTAATGACGCAGTTTATGAATTCAATACCTTATGATGTAATAGATGCAGCCAGAATTGATGGCTGTGGTGAATTTGAAATCTTTATAAGAATAGTGCTACCAATGAGTAAAGCAGGAGTTGGAGCGCTTGCAGTTCTCACATTCTTAGGTTCCTGGAACCTCTTAATGCAGCCACTTTTAATTTTGCAGAGTAGCGATATGTGGACAATACCTGTTGCCCTGACAAAATTAGCAGATCAGGCCGGTATCGATCATGGTGCTGCCATGGTTGCTGTTATAATAGCAATCGTACCTATCATAACTGCCTATGTAATTGGCTCTAAATCAATTCTTAAAGGTGTCATGGAAGGCGCAACCAAGGGTTAAGCAAGCCAGTAGCAAAGGATTAATAAGTATCAATTATCTAATATTGTTTAGGTATAGCTTATATTTTTGATGAAAGTAGGTCATAAAATGAAACAAAATAATAAATGGAAGTTTACTGGAGAAAATGGAGAATTCAAATTAAATAACCCGGATAAAAGCAATTATCTATATTTCCCTCTGGCAAATGAAGCCGGGATGATGTCAGCTATAACACCCCGGCTTCATGGCGATATCAAGACAGGGCAGAATTCATTTGCCATGCGACCTGTTTCGCTGGAGGATCTACATAATACTAAATCAGCCAGAAACTTTTGGGTATATACAGATAAAGATGAAGTCTGGTCAGCAACTGGAAATTCAGCCGCTCAATTTTCAGAGAAATTCTCTGAAGATAAGTCTGAAGAAGTTGAACTGGAGGCTGGACCGCTCTGGCATAAAATCACCAGACAAAATTCTGATATAGGCTTAAAATCTGAAGTCATAAATTTTGTTCCAGCCAACTCAGATACAGTCGAATTAATGGAGGTTAAGCTAGCTAATACAGGAGCTGAACCTGTAACTTTAACTCCAACAGCTGCAGTGCCTATATATGGTCGTTCAGCTGATAATTTAAGGGATCATCGCCATGTGACCTCCCTGCTCCATAGAATAGAAACAACAAATAATGGGGTTGTAGTTAAACCAACTCTTTCTTTTGATGAAAGAGGTCATACTGCTAATAATGTCTCTTACGGAGTAATAGGTGGCACAGTAGAAGGAGAAAAACCGAAAGGTTTCTTTCCAATTGTTGAAGATTTTATCGGTAATGGTGGAAATCTAGAATGGCCAGAAACCATAATAGCCAATTCATCTGATTATCTGAATGCTGGTGAATCTGTTGATGGCTATGAAGCTGTCGGGGCTCTTAGATTTGCTGATATTACATTAAAACCAGGGGAAGAGACTTCATATATTATTGCTATAGCAATTGATGAAACTGGAGGCAATTTTAATGAACTGGCCAGTAAATACTGTAACCAGGAATCATTTAATAAATATTTAGCTGAAAATAAAGAGTTCTGGAAAGAAAAGTTAGATACAGTCCAGATCAATTCCAGTGACAGTGAATTTAATAACTGGATGAGATGGGTAACACTACAACCTATCCTTAGAAGAATTTATGGCTGTTCATTTTTGCCGAGCCATGATTATGGCCGGGGTGGAAGAGGCTGGAGAGATCTCTGGCAGGACTGCCTGGCTTTACTTTTAATGGAGCCAGAACCAGTAAGAGAATTATTATATAACAATTTCTCTGGAGTCAGAATAGATGGCAGTAATGCTACTATTATAGGGTCTGAACCAGGAGAATTTAAAGCAGATAGAAATAATATCAGACGGATTTGGATGGACCATGGATCCTGGCCTTTCCTTACAACCAAACTCTATATCGATCAATCAGGGGATCTAGAATTCCTCTTAAGAGATCAGACTTATTTTGAAAATGGTAGCCAATTATTAGACAGAGATAATAATATCTATCAGGGAAATATTATCGAACATTTTCTAGTCCAGCATTTAACCAATTTCTTTGGAGTTGGCGATAATAATAATCTCCTTTTAAGAAATGGCGACTGGAATGATGGTTTAGATATGGCTGCAGATAAAGGAGAAAGCGTTGCCTTTACAGCCCTCTATGGAAGTAATCTTTTGGAGCTTGCTGATTTATTAAAGAAACTTAAAGAAAAAGAATCAGTAGATAATATTGAACTGGCCAGAGAGCTTTTAATCCTTCTTGATACAATAAATGCAGATGTAGATTATGATTCGGTAAATTATAAGACTCAACTTTTAGATGAATACCATAAACTTTGTCAGGCCGGGATTTCTGGCCAAAAGATTAAGGTCTCAATTAATAATCTTATCAGTGATTTAGAGGCCAAGGGCAGCTGGATTATTGATCATCTTAATAAAGAAGAATGGCTTGAAAATGAAGTAGGCTATAACTGGTATAATGGCTATTACGATAATGATGGCCAGAGACTTGAAGGTGACCATCCAAAAGGAACTAGAATGACCCTGACAGGTCAGGTCTTTCCGATTTTGGCCGGTGTACCAGAGGACCAGCAGATAGAAAAAATTATTAATTCAGTTGATCATTATCTAAAAGATCAATCAGTTGGCGGATACCGCTTAAATACTGATTTTAAAGAGGTTAAGACCAATCTTGGTAGATTATTCGGTTTTGCCTATGGCCATAAAGAAAACGGTGCTATGTTTAGCCATATGGCAGTAATGTATAGCAACGCCCTTTACACACAGGGTTTTGCCAGTGCCGGCCATGAAGTCATAGATTCTATCTATCAACATTGCAGAGATTTTGAAACCAGCAGAATTCTTCCAGGTATTCCTGAATATATTAATCAGCGGGGCCAGGGCATGTATCATTATCTGACTGGAAGTGCCAGCTGGCTTTTACTGACAATGGTCAATGAAGTCTTTGGCGTGAGAGGCCAATTAGGTGATTTAGTTTTAGATCCTAAATTAGTCCCTTCTCAATTTGATCAGGCCGGTAAGGCTGGAATCGGCACAATCTTTGCTGATAAGTTTTTAAATATTACCTATAGTAATGAGCAGAAACTATCAGCCAGCGATTATGAAATTAAAGAAGTGAAATTAAATGGTCAGTCAGTTGATTATCAACTTAAAGACGGCTATGCAGTTATTCTTCGAAAAGTTATAACTGAACTGGATGACAGTAAAAACAATCAAATAAATGTAGTTTTAAGTTAAAAAAGTAATCTATCAGGAAAGTGATAATATGAATATAGATCAGAAATTACTTGAAATAAAAACCTACAATGAGGAAGGCTACAGGCCAGTTATTGATTATGATAGCTGGCGTGTAGCTGTTTTAAATTATTGTGATGAACTATTACCAGAAAATATCACTAAGATGCAGAGGCATGATGAAACAGATGAAGTCTTTGTTTTGTTAAAGGGGAGCTGTATTCTCTTTCTCGGTGAAGGCGAAGATGAGATTACTGATATCTATGCTCAACCGATGGAACCACTTAAATTATATAATATTAAGAGATCTGTCTGGCATACTCACACCTTAAGTGAAGATGCCATGGTCCTTATTGTAGAAAATAAAGATACAACCGATGCAAATTCCCCGGAAATCGATCTGAAAGACAGCCAGTGCAATAAATTAATCGAACTTGCAGACGACTTGTTTTAAATTATATATCAGGAGGCTAAAAAGAATGACAGAGGAATATCAGTTAAACGATAAGGGCCATTTTATAATAAAAAACTACCAGAACAAAAAGACATTTGCCAGTTTCTTGCCTGGCATAGCCGGGAAGCTCGGCATCCCAATCTGGGCATTTTATGTAAATAGAGGCCAGGGTATTGCCAGTTTCGGTTCAGAGAATAAAGATAGCTCAATCATGGAATTCTATCCAGCAAATAAATCCTATCAAAATGTTGCAACCAAAGGTTTTCGAACTTTTTTTAAGTTAAAAGATGAGAAAAGCGAGGAAATATATGAACCCTTCCATAATTTAGATGAAAATATTGAGACTGAAATGGTAATTGCTCCCCATGGGCTGACAATTAAAGAGATAAATCAGGAATTAGAACTAAAAACTGAAGTTAAATATTTTATCCTACCTAATGAAAATTTTGGCAGTTTAGTCAGAAGAGTTACAGTTGAAAACCTCTCTAGCAAGACTCGAAATATAGAAGTACTTGATGGTATGCCAGTTCTTGTTCCCTATGGAATCGAACATGGTGCTTTAAAAGATGTAAGCCAGACTATCTCGGCCTGGTCTAAAGTCTATGGTTTTAAGAATAAAACCCCATTTTATCGCCTCAGGGCTTCTGCTGAAGATGATGCAGAGGTTAAAAAGATGACTGCCGGTAATTTTTATCTAGCTTTTACTAGCAAAGCCAGCAAAAATCAACTCTTAACTCCTCTGGTCGATAGAGATGTTATCTTTGCAGAAAAGACCGGCCTGGAAGAACCTCTCGGTTTTAAAAGAGAAGAACTTGCAGACTATCAGGGCGAGCAGATCCTGGAGAACCGGTTTCCAGCAGCTATGTCAGCTGCCAATCTAACTCTAAAGCCAGCTGAATCAGTTAAGATCGATTCAGTCTTCGGTAATCTTGCCGATCAGTCTAGATTAACTGAAATTAAAGATAAAGTTATGGCTGAAGGCTATCTAGAGACCAAAGAAGCTGAGACAGAAAAAATCCATAAATATTACGGCGATAATATTTTTACCGTTAGCGGTAATTCCAGGCTGGATGCCTATAGCAGCCAGACCTTTCTCGATAATCTGCTGCGAGGTGGCTTCCCGATTACTCTAGGCGAAGCAGATAATAAGACTACTTATCATATCTTCTCCAGAAAACATGGAGATTTAGAAAGAGATTATAACGATTTCTTATTAGAGCCGACCTATTATTCCCAGGGTAATGGTAATTTTCGAGATGTTAATCAGAATAGGCGCTCAGATATCTTCTTTAATCCAGAAGTTAAAGCAGATAAT
>CAYONR010000101.1:0-5547 GCA_964405365.1 uncultured Halanaerobiaceae bacterium | reverse complement strand
AAACTGTTACAGAGATGGGCTTTAAGATAGATCCAACTGAAGATTATGTTGAAGTCGATGGTGAAGAGATTGAAAGAGAGAAGAAACGATATTTCAAATTAAATAAACCAGTAGGTGTTATCTCAACTGCTTCAGACCCGAAAGGACGCAAGACCGTAGTAGAATTTGTTGATGATATAAAACAGAGGTTATATCCAGTTGGCAGACTCGACTATAATTCCAGCGGGCTGCTTCTTTTAACCAATGATGGCAAATTAACTCATATTTTAACCCATCCTTCCTTTGAAATTGAAAAGACATACAGGGTGATTGCAGATGGCAGAATAGATAAATCAGATATCGCCAGGTTAGAAGCTGGAGTTGAGCTTGAAGATGGCATGACAGCCCCGGCAAAGGTTGAGGAGATGAGCTATCAGGGTGCGAGGACTAGATTTTTAATAAAGATTCATGAAGGCCGTAATCGTCAGGTTAGAAGGATGTGTCAGGCTATTGGTCATGAAGTTACTGACCTGATGAGATTGAAATTTGGCCCGATTGGACTTGATAATTTGCAGCCAGGCGAGAGAAAAGAATTGAGTAGTGAAGAGATAGCCAGGCTTAAAGATTTGAAAGCAGCAGAAGCCTAAGCACCTATCCAGACTGGATAGGTTTTTCCATGTAGATAATGACTAGAAATCAAAGAAGGCGGAATAATTATGATTTTAAAAGAGATAAGCCTCCATGGCTTCAAATCATTTGCCCGACCAGTTACTCTGGACTTTTCGAGTCCATTGACTGCAGTTGTTGGGCCAAATGGTAGTGGGAAAAGTAATATAGTAGATGCTGTTCGCTGGGTGCTAGGAGAACAGAGCCCGACCACCCTTAGAGGGAGTCAGATGGCTGATGTAATATTTTCTGGAAGTGATAGCCGCAAGGCGATGAAAGAAGCCCGGGTCAGCTTAAAGATCGATAATAGCAATAATATTCTTCCCCATGATGAAGATGAAGTTACGATTACCAGGGAGGTTGATAAGGACGGTAAGGGAAGTTATATTATCAATGGTAAAAATGCCAGACTAAAGGATATAGAAGACCTCCTATATGATACCGGCCTGAATCAGGATGCCTATTCGATTGTTGGCCAGGGCCGGGTTGAAGCTATCTTACAGAGTCGGCCAGAAAAACTACGGCAACTCTTTGAAGAGGCAGCTGGCATAAGTCGACATAGAAACAGGAAAGAAGAAGCTGAAAAAAGGCTGGATAAGACAGCCCGGGATTTAGAGAGAGTCAATGATCTGATCAATGAGATTGAGCGGAGATTAGGTCCTTTAGAGAAAAAGGCTGAGAAAGCCAGGGAATATAAGGAACTCTATAATCAGCTTAAGGAGATAGAAGTTAGTTATCTCTGCCAGCAGCTTGGGAAATATGATGACCAGGAAGCTGAATTAAATAAAAGGTCTGATAAGTTAAAGACCCGTTTACATAAATTACAGAAACAGCTTGAGACTGAAGAATCAAAAGAATCTAAGTTAAAAGAGAAAGTGGCAGATATTGAGGCTGAAAAGGATGAACTTGTAGATAAGTATTATCAGTTTAAAACAAGGGTTCAGGAGATTGAGAATAATTTAAAGGTCATGTCAGAAAGACGACAGTCCCTGGTTAAAGAGAAGAACCGGTTAAAGGCTGAAGAAGATGAGATTAATGCTGAAATTGAGAAGACAGCCGGCCATTTAGATGGGCTTTCTGGCCATCTAGATAGTGGCAAGGATAAACTTGAAAGCTATCAGTTAAAGCTGGAAGAAGTCTGCAGGGCTTTAGAGAATAATGCCCGCCGTCAGATTTATCTTAAAGC
The DNA here is from genome assembly GCA_964405365.1 of uncultured Halanaerobiaceae bacterium. Lineage (GTDB taxonomy): Bacteria > Bacillota > Halanaerobiia > Halanaerobiales > Halarsenatibacteraceae > Halonatronomonas. The sequence goes on along the minus strand of CAYONR010000101.1, from coordinate 3,716 downwards.
CAGAAGCAAGGAGAACCAGAGCAAAAAATTAATGGCCAGCCAGTCAGAATTAAAGGAAGAGCTGGCTGAACTTCAGGAGAGAGAACAGTCTTATTTCCGTCAGGTTAACAGGTTAAGGCAGTCATTAAATCAGCTTGATGAGCAACTTGAAGCTATCTCTGAGAAGGAAGCCGAGCTTGAAAGAAAAGGCAGCGAGCTAGTCGATGAGATAAATAAGCATCAGGATAAGGTTGAAGAGCTTAATAGCAAATCTGAAACTATTCAGGTTGAATATGATAATCTTAAGGAGAAAGAAAATAAAGCCCAGCAGGAATATAATCGGACCAGATCTCGCTGGCAGGCTTTAAAAAAGATGGCCGATAAAGGCGAAGGTTATTATCGTGGAGTTCGTTCAGTCTGGCAAAATGAGAAGCTTGATGGTATTATCGGTCCAGTAGCTGAGTTGATTACAACTCCTGAAAAATATGAACAGGCAATTGCAACTGCTTTAGGAAGCAGGCTGCAACAGGTTGTAGTGGAAGACGATTCGACTGCTCAAAAGGCTATTGAATATTTAAAGAGTCAGCAGAAAGGTCGGGCAACACTTCTACCTCTTAATATGATAAATGGTAGAAAGATTAATCCAGACCGATATAACTTAAATCAACAGGAAGGATATCTTGGTTTAGGGTCTGACCTGATTGAATATGAGGCCAGGCTGGAAGAGATAATTAAATATTTATTAGGCCGAACTGCTATCTTTAAAGATTTGAAGACGGCAACTGCCGCCTCGAAATCAAGTAGCAAAAGGTTTAAGATTGTCACCTTAGAGGGAGATATAATCAATCCAGGTGGTGCTATGACCGGTGGTAGTCAGAGAAGGGATACTGCTCAGCTCTTGAGTCGTCAGCGCCAGTTAGAAGAATTAACTGAACAGGGCAAGGCAAATCGGCAGCAGTTAAGTAAGATCAGAAGTCAGCTTAAGAATAAAGAAAGTGAACTTCAAGCTATAAACTCCGAGAAGACTGATCACCAGGAAGAATTAGCTGACTTACGAGAAGAATTAAAGGTCTATCAGACCAGGTTAAATAATATAGAAGAACGTAAAAGTGAGCTGAATACTGAAGTTGATTCAGTCAATAGTGAGCTGAAGACTGAAGAGCGAAGCCTGGAAACTATAAAAGCTAAGAAACAAGAGACAGAATTAAAGTTAGAGAAAGTTCAGAATCAGGCCAACCAGCAAGAAAACAAGCAGGCTGATATCGATAGGATATTGCAGGAGACTATTAATTATGAAAACAGGCTCCAGCGGACCTATCAACAGCTTCAACTGGAATTGGCCAGACAGGAAGAACAGATAGCCTCCAGGCGGCGTCAGTTGAGCCAGCAAGAGTCCGAACTTTTAGATTATAAGGATAGATTGGATGAGATAAATCAGGAATTAGAAAGAATTGAAGCAGAGCTTGAGAAACAGACTGACCGTCAGCAAGAATTCCAGCAAAGAAAAGCAGATACTGAGGATAAAAAAGCTGAGGCTGGTAGGAAGAAAGAAGAGGCTCAGCAAAAGCTAGATAATTTAAAAGAAGAGCTTGATGAAATAACTGATAATCTTAAATTAGATAGAAAAGAAGAAAAAGAATTAGAAGACGGGATCCATCAGACTCAGCTTAAAAAAGGCAAGTTAAAGGCCAGACAGGAAAGAATTATTGGTCGCTTAGAAGATAAATATAGCCTGACTCCTGAAGAAGCAGCCAGACAGGTGGCCGCAGAAAATAAAGCAGCAGGCAGTAATGATTCAGCTGCTGATGCTAGTGGAGATTCAGATAAAGAAGAGGTTAAGGACCCGGCAGCAGCTATCAAGAAGTTGGAGAAGAAGATTAATGCTCTAGGTCAGGTCAGTCTGGGAGCTATCGAAGATTATAAAGAATTAAAAGAAAGATATGATCATTTAAAGAGTGAAAAGGAAGATCTGTATAAGGCTAAAGAGTCTATCGAGGAAGTTATTGCAGATCTTGAAGAAAAAATGTCGGCTCTATTTTATGAGACTTATCAAGAGGTTAATAAACATTTTAAAGAGATCTTTACCAGGCTCTTCATGGGTGGGGAGGCCTGCCTTGAATTATCTGAGCCAGATGATCTTCTAAATACTGGAGTTGAGATATCAGCATCGCCACCAGGCAAGAAGTTGCAGAAACTAAGTCTGCTTTCAGGTGGTGAGAAGGCCATGACAGCAATATCTTTAGTCTTTGCATTTTTAAAGGTTAAACCGAGCCCATTCTATATTCTGGATGAGATAGATGCTCCTTTAGATGATGCCAATATTGAAATCTTTGCTGATTTTATTCAAGACTTTGTTGAGGATAGTCAATTTGTCTTAGTTACCCATAGAAAACAGATGATGGCCGCAGCTGACTGTATCTATGGAGTTACTATGGCCGAGAGTGGTATTTCACGGCTTGTTTCTCTGAATTTAGAAGAGGATTCAGTTGAAGCTATCTCTTAATTACGATTGATTTTTATTAGCCAGTTAGGTATAATTAACTGAAGGCTTAAAAGATTTTAATTAAATGAAGAGTATATAAATATGAGGAGTGTATATATTAAGTGAAAGTAAAAGGCATAAGCCACGATTTAATCGATACAATGGTCCAGAGAGGTAATCAACTTGGACAGGGTCGTCAGGTAGGAACTATTGGTTTTATCAACGAAGAGGGAGTAATTGACTGTTATAATGAGATTATAGACGGAGGAGTATCAGGCTTACCTCATCGTCACATGTTGCAAAAGATTTCACACAGAGATAAGGCATCTTTAATAGAGATGATTAATTCTCTGCCTGATAATGCAGTCTATATTAGGACTGATCCTGGACAGACAGGTATTATTGTTTCAACTAGTGCTATAAATATTTTTAACCTGCCAGTAGTTAATATTGGGGTAAAGCATGGTCAGGTTGCTGGAATAGGAATTCTTTATCCAGAAGAAAAACATTTTCGCCTGGCTACTAGATCTGAAAATGCCCAGTTAGATTCACTGGCTGCCAAGAATATGGAGGCTGAGAAGAAGGCTCTAGAGAGGGTTACTAAACTCAGGCTTGAATTCTTAAGTATTTCTGAGGAATTACCTATTATAGAAGATAATGTTACCCAGAATTGCCAAAGGGCTAAAGAACCCTGGGTTATAGAGCGGCAGGAGCCGGTCTCAGTTGAAGCAGATTTTGCTGAAGAACTGGTTCAGAGATCACTTGAAGTTGAACCAGGCCGTGAGGTAGCAGCCTTTGGCAGGATAGATGAGAATGGCCATATTACCCGTTGCAGTGATATAGTTGTTGGCGGAATGGGATATATTCCATCGAGATTGCTTGCTTCAAGTTATAAAGATATAACCGGTCTTTCTCTGAGAGAATTTTATTCAGAAAAGATGCCTCTTAAAACAGCTATTGTTCATACCCATCCTGGCGGTTCAGGTGTTATGCATATGAGTGATGCCATGGCAGGTCCAGGAATGTGGGGCAGGCCTATTGTTGCTGTTGGGCATGATGAAAAAGGCGATATTAAAGGTGCTATGATGATAAAGATGCAGGACAGGCTCTTTAAGCTAGCCGATGAGAATGAATTTTTAGAGCAGCAGTTTTTTAAAGTTCAAAAGCCAGAAGAAGAAGTTAAATTAAGGAAGAGGCGGTATGAGATCGCCCAGGAATTTACTGATCTCTGTGATCAGCTTGAGTTAAAGGTTAC
>CAYONR010000100.1:0-5590 GCA_964405365.1 uncultured Halanaerobiaceae bacterium | reverse complement strand
TCACCAGGCCGGCCAGAACAATATGTTTTAATCTAATTATTAAATCCAAAAACTTCTTTGATTCAACAATCAGATCATCAAGCGTAATAATTTTATATTCTTTAATCAAATAATAAATAGCTGTAAAAATTAAAGGCATTAGGAAAGCAACCTTTACTCCTCTAAAAGACTCAATCTGATTATAAAACTCAGTACTGGCCAGGGTAATATTTAAGAAAATACTACCAGCCAGAGTTATTCCTATCGCCTGTATTAAATTAAATCCTGGTCTCCCATCAAGTATATCAACAATATAAAAACTGCTCACTGCTGGAGCAAGAACTGCCAGCCCTAAAGCCAAAAACTGTCGTAATATATTGCCAGAAACAACAAAAAATAAAAGACCAGTAGATACCAGAAAACCAGCCGCTAAAAGACCAAAAATCAAATTCTTCCACCTGGATGCAAATAATTTATCAGCAAAGAGATATAATAATAAAATAATTGCAATTACAATCGAACCCAGTCTCCAGTTTGCCGGACCAAACTGGATTAATGGACTAACATTACCTGGAATAAAACCAGCAGTGTTAAGCTGGTCCGAGATACCTTCAATTAAGCTCTTTTGCATTCCAGCCAGATCATCTCCAGTTCTAGAAATAGGAAATCCTCTCAAATAAAGATACCTAACATTCCTATCTCTGGCAGCCCTAACATAACGGTTAACTATTCTATCAACATCATATTTCTCCATCTCATCCTGCTGAATACTATGGACCCTAACGACATTTTCTGGAGCCACCTCAGCAAATTCCCTGGAACCATCCTGATCAGCAATAAATGGCTCAATCATTCCATATCTCATACCTAGATCATTAATAAAACTGGCATTTTCTTCGATATTTCCTGGGAAACCGCCAACTTCATCACCACTAAAAATAACTGACTCAGCACCAATATCTAAAGCCTCATTATACAGAGCCAGATTCAATTCATCATCAGGCTGATTTGTCAATCTAACAAAAATATTTAATCCTAACTCATCGGCTTCAGCAGCAAGCTCCTGATCATAACCAGGTATTAACTCCTCCAATTCTTCATACCAGGCAGGAAATAAAACAATCTTTCCACTTTCATATTCCATGGTTTTTATATTATAAACATCCTGCCAATAGCCAAGTATATTCTCTGAACGACTGGCAATTTCTTCATCAAAGTAAAGAAGAGCTCCATTACGCCCAACATTATATTCTTCAGCAGCCAACCTGGCTCTTAAATCCTCAGATAAAGTTGAAATCCCGGCGGATCGCCATAAAGCAACCTGGCCTCTATCGATTAAATCCTCAATAGTCTCAGCCGGTAAAGCCAGTCCAGTAAGCCCTGCCTCAACTAATTCTGATAAATTTAAATGATTATACCTTACTGTTAAATCATTAAATTCACCAGAATCCATAATTAGCTCATAATTTTTATTATTATCATCATAATTTATCCGCTCAATTAAAAACGGAATATTTAAGATTAAGATTATAGCAATGGCTACTAACACAATCTTCTTCACTATTGATCCGCCTTTCTATCATACAGGTATGCCTCAATAAATTCATCTATATCCCCATCCATCACTTTATCTATATTTCCTTCTTCAACTCCGGTTCTATGATCTTTTATCAGATTATAAGGATGAAAAGTATAAGACCTTATCTGGCTTCCCCAGGCAATCTCTTTATAATCCCCACGAAGTTCTTCAATCTCTTCGGCCTTCTCTTCCTTTTTTAATTCAAGTAACTTAGAATTAAGAATCTTCATTGCCATAGATTTATTCTTATGCTGGGACCTTTCGTTCTGACATTGAACAACAATTCCAGTCGGTCTATGTGTAATCCTAACAGCTGAATCAGTCTTATTAACATGCTGACCACCGGCTCCACTGGCCCGATAAGTTTCCATTTTTAAATCTCCTTCATCGATATCAACCATAAGATCGTCATCAATTTCAGGCAGTATATCTACTGAGGCAAAGGAGGTATGTCTCCTTCCTGAAGAATCAAAAGGAGAGATCCTGACCAGACGGTGAACTCCTGCTTCACCTTTCAGATACCCATAGGCATAATCTCCTTTAACCAGAATTGTAACCCGTTTAATTCCAGCTTCATCTCCTGAAAGAAAGTCCAGAGTTTCTGTAGCAAAACCTTTCTTTTCAAACCATCTCTCATACATTCTGAGTAACATCTGGGCCCAATCCTGAGATTCAGTACCTCCAGCACCTGGATGAATTGAAAAAATAGCATTATTCTGATCATATTCTTCAGTAAACTGGAGTTTTAATTTAAGGCTATCTAACTCATCTTCTAATCGATTTAATAATTCGGCTAATTCAGATTTTAATGAATCCTCACCTTCCTGGATTAATTCATGATAAACCCTTGCATCTTCAAATTGATCTTCTAAATCCTGGATCAGATTCAACCGATTCTTAATTCTATCTAGCTTCTTAGCAATCTTTTTAGCCTTATCATTATCATCCCAGAAACCAGGTGAGCTCATTTTTTCTTCTAACTCATCTTTTTTAAGAGCCAGAGCTGACTGGTCAAAGTAAATCCCTCAAATTATCAAATTTATTCTTTAACTCATCTATTTTTTCACCATAATCCATTTAATTTAACCTCCACAACACCTTTTATATTTTTCGCCACTACCACAGGGGCAAGGATCATTCCGGCCAGGCTCATCAGGTTTAACAACCGGCTCCTGTTTAGGCTGCTGATTCTTATTGGCCTGCATTCTCTCTTTTTTAGCCTGGAGATCTCTTTTCTGTTTCTCGATAATATCAGGCTGAGCAAAATTTAGATTATCTCTGGATACAGGTCCAGACTGACTGGCATCTCTTCCATCTTTTATCTCAATTTTTAACAATGTCCTGACCAAATCCTGTCTAATCGATCCAGTCATCTCCTGGAAGAGGTCATAGGATTCAAATTTATACTCAGTCAGAGGATCCTTCTGACCAATAGCCCTTAGACCAATTCCCTGCCTTAATTCTTGCATATTATCAAGGTGAGACATCCATTTCCTATCAATAATTCTTAAAGCAACATGTCTTGCTAGATTATTAAATTCATCACTGCCAATTTCCCTTTGTTTCTCATCCAGAGCCGCTCTTGCTGAAAGAATAATCTTATCAAGAACATCTTCTCTCTCCATATTCATTAGCTTTTCATCTTCAGCGTCAAGATTTATATTAAAATTATTCAAAGCCTTTCTAAAACCTTCTAAATCCCAATCAGAAGGATGCAGATCATCTGACATATACATATTAACTAAATCATCAATAACTTTCTCTAACATCTTATTTACCTGATCCAGAAGCTTCTCAGTAGTCAGAACTTCTCTCCGCTGTTCATATATAACTGTTCTTTGCTTATTTAAGACATCATCATATTCAAGAATAGCTTTCCTGATTTCAAAGTTTTTACCTTCAACTTTCCGTTGGGCACGCTCAATAGCAGAAGATATCATCTTATGCTCAATCGGCTCGCCTTCATTAAAACCAACCTTATCCAGAATTCCACTAATATTATCAGAACCAAAGAGCCTTAAAAGATCATCTTCTAAAGAAACATAAAATTGAGATGAACCAGGATCTCCCTGGCGACCAGATCTACCTCTAAGCTGATTATCAATCCGGCGACTCTCATGGCGTTCAGTTCCCAGGACATGGAGGCCTCCAAGCTCTATAACTCCCTCCCCTAATACAATATCAGTACCACGACCGGCCATATTGGTGGCAATAGTAACACTCTTTTTCTGACCGGCATCTTTAATAATATCTGCTTCCCTTTCATGATTTTTAGCATTCAATACTTCATGAGGAATTGAGCGTTTCTTAAGCCGGCGACTTAAATTTTCAGAATCAGCAACAGATACAGTACCTACAAGTACTGGCTGACCTTTCTCATATCTGGCTTCTATATCATCTATTGCAGCCCTGGTCTTAGTCTCCTTATCCTGGTAGACAAGGTCAGACATATCATCTCTTATCATCGGTTCATTAGTTGGAACAACGATAACTTCCATATCATATATTTTTATAAATTCATCTTCTTCAGTCTTGGCTGTACCGGTCATTCCTGCTAGTTTATCATACATTCTAAAGTAATTCTGTTCAGTAATACTTGCAAAAGTCTGGGTTTCCCGTTTTACCTGAACCCCTTCTTTAGCCTCAATAGCCTGGTGAAGACCTTCGCCAAAACGGCGGCCTTCCATAACCCGGCCGGTAAATTCATCAACAATCTTCACTTCACCATTCTTAACAATATAATCAACATCTTTTTCCATCAATGTATGGGCTTTTAAAGCATTTTTTAAACGGGTATTTAACTGGAAATTAGAATCATCATATAGATTATTAATATTTAAGAGATTTTCAACCTTATAAACACCATCTTCAGTCAGATTAACTACATTACTTTTTTCATCTATCTCATAATCCTCTTCCTCATTAAGCTTAGGAATAATTCGATTAAATCTTCTATAATCTTTGCTTGTATCCTGAGCAGGACCAGATATTATCAGCGGTGTTCTGGCCTCATCAATTAAAATTGAATCAACCTCATCAAGTATTGCATAATGGTGACCTCTCTGGCCCAAATTTTCTTCTTTATAGGCCATATTATCTCTAAGATAATCAAAACCAAATTCATTATTAGTACCATAAGTTACGTCGCATTCATAGGCCTTCCTTCTCTCATCAGGAGACATCCCATTTAAAATAACTCCAACAGAGAGGCCTAAAAATCTATAAATCTGACCCATCCATTCACTATCACGTTCAGCTAAATAATCATTGACTGTAACTACATGGACACCATTGCCTGTAATCGCATTTAAATATACAGGTAAAGTAGCTGCTAGTGTTTTACCTTCACCGGTTTTCATTTCAGCTATCTTACCCTGATGCAGAGCAATACCTCCTAATAGCTGAACATCAAAATGGCGAAAACCTTCGTCTGTAGATCTCTGTGAGACTTCTCTGACAACTGCAAAGGCTTCAACAAGTAACTCATCTAGAGACTCACCTTTCTGATATCTATCTTTAAATTCTTCAGTCTTATCCTTTAATTCCTGATCAGACAATTTCTGCATTTCCGGTTCTAAATTATTTATTTCTTCAACAATTGGCCATAACTTCTCTAGTTCTTTTTCATTTGGATCTTTAAATAAATTTTTTAAAAAACCTAACATAAAATTTTAACCACCTTATTATAAAATAATTTTACTATGAAAAATGCCAGGGTTGTGGGCACCCTGACATTTTTAGATACACATATTTAATTATATCACCTTTATATCCTAAACTCAATTAAAAAGTGGGTTCAATAAGACCATAGTCCCCATCTCTTCTCTTATATACAACATTTACCTCTGAAGTTTCAGCATTTGAAAAAACAAAGAAATCATGATCTAAGAGATCCATTTGCATGCAGGCTTCCTCAACATGCATTGGTTTAACAGGAAACCGCTTAGTTTTAACAACCCTCGGGCTAAACTCATTAGCAGTTTCTTTTTCTCTTTCAATATTAATATCTTCTACACCTTTATTTAAAACTTC
>CAYONR010000099.1:0-5668 GCA_964405365.1 uncultured Halanaerobiaceae bacterium | reverse complement strand
TTAATTCTTTCATTGCTGAAGCCAGAGCATTTTTTGTTATTAATGAATCAGCCATTGATATCCACTCCCCTTTTACATTAAAACAACTATTTAGTTCGTTCTATATTTATAATTAAATATTACTTTAAAAACTCCTTGTTTAATATATATCAATATATTTTAATATTTATTTTTAATTTATGCAGGAAATATCGAAGTTTTGTCTAATTATATATTATTCCAATTTAAAAATATGAGAGGAGTCGAGTATGAATGAAGAAACTTTTATTTAGTTTGATAGTAGTTATAGTTGCTGTAGTTTTATTATCATCTGGCAATGTACTGGCAATGGAAGAAGGCGGAGATTTGCGAATCGCAATTGGTGCTGATCCAGAATCACTTGACCCAGTTTTAGCTTCATCATCACCTGCCGCAATGGTTATGGTGCACATGATGGAAACATTATTTGAAATGACCCCTGAAGGTGATATTGTTCCATTACTTGCTGAAGATTATTCAGTATCAGAAGATGGCTTAACCTATGAATTATATCTTAGGGAGGACGTTTATTTCCATGATGGGGAACCTTTCAATGCTGAAGCTGTAAAATTCAATTTGGAAAGATTAATTGAAGATGAAGCAGTTTTCTCATTTCTTATCAATAGGATAACTGAAATTGAAGTAATAGACGAATATACAATTAGTTTATCTACTGATGAGCCTTTTGCTCCAATTCTGGCCCATCTATCTCATGATTTTATATCAATTATCAGTCCTGCTGCAGTTGAGAGATATGGCGATGATGTAGGAAGTAATCCTGTCGGTACCGGTAAATTTAAATTCGAAGGTTGGTCTAGAGGTGAAGCAGTCATTATGAGTCGTAATGATGACTACTGGGGAGAACCAGCTTACCTGGATACTGTTAGAATATTAATCGTTCCAGAAGAATCAACTAGAGTTGTTATGTTAGAAACTGGTGAAGCTCATGCAATCATGAATGTTCCACCTAGAGATGTTGATAGACTAACAGGAAATCCTAATATAACAGTCGAAAATGTTCCGAGCTTAAGAACCTTATATGTTGGCCTTCACGCCCAAAAAGAACCTTTTGATGATTTAAGAGTTAGACAGGCTGTTAATTATGCTGTAGATACTGAATCAATCGTCGAATATATTATTGATGGTGCCGGTCGTCCTTCTGATGCTCCAATCTCACCAGATATTTTTGGTTATTCAGGTCAGGAGCTCTATCAGCATAATCCAGAGAGAGCCAGGGAATTACTGGCAGAAGCTGGCTATGCTGATGGTTTAGATTTAGAATTTTATTATCCAGTCGGAAGATATCCAATGGATAGTATTATAGCTCAGGCCATCCAGAGTCAGTTAGCTGAAGTCGGAATAGATGCAAACATGACCACAATGGAATGGGCAACCTATCTTGAAGTTATTAATGTGCCACCTGATGAAAGCCCACATGATATGTTCTTCTTAGGCTGGGGTACTGTAACCGGTGATGCAGATTATGGCCTCTATGCTCTTTTCCATTCTGATGAATGGGCACCTCAGGGTAGTAATAGAAGTTTCTATGGCAATCCTGAAGTAGATGAGCTACTAGAAGCAGCTAGAATTGAAACCGATCCTGATACCAGAAGAGATATTTATGCCGATGCTATTGAAGTAATCTGGGATGACGCTCCCTGGGTCTTCCTCCACAGCATAGCTCAGATCAATGGTGTGAGAAGCAATGTTGAAGGTTTAATCCATCATCCAAGAGAAAGTATTCTCGCCCATGAAGCATATTTCATTGCTGACTAAAAAAGTCTAATACCTTAAAACAAAAGACCTGGCCAATATTGGTCAGGTCTTTTTATATCTATTTCATTGTTCCATTATCTATAAATCTTTGATGCCAGCTTAAAACCTCATCTAACATTAAAGGTGTATGCCCACCTGCTTTTCGAGCTCTCTTAAAATAATCCAGCAATGCATCTTTATAATCTGGAGAAACAGTTTTACTTATTATCTCGATTGCCCTCTCCTGAGGAGACAACCCTCTTAAATCAGCCAAACCCTGCTCAGTAACTATTACATCAACATCATGCTCTGTATGATCCACATGAGAAACCATTGGGACTATAGATGATATTTCACCATCTTTAGCCATTGAACTTGTAACAAAAATACTGAGATAAGCATTTCGAGCAAAATCACCTGAACCACCAATACCATTCATCATTCTATTTCCCATTATATGGGTAGAATTGATATTACCATAAATATCAGCTTCAATTGCAGTATTTATTGCTATAGATCCTAGCCTCCTGATTATTTCAGGATTATTACTTATCTCCTGAGATCTTAAAATGATCTTCTTTTTATATAAATCTAAATTCTCCTGGAACTGCTTCTTACCAGATTCTGATAATGTAATAGATGTGCCAGAGGCAATATCTATCTTACCGCAATCAATCAACTCCAGGACTGCATCCTGAATAACTTCTGAATAGAATTTAATATCTTTAAACTTTGAATTACAGAGGCCTGAAAGAACTGCATTTGCAACTGCTCCAACGCCTGATTGAAGTGGTAACAACTCTTTTGGAATATTACCTTCCTGCTGTTCTGATTCCAAAAAATTGATAATATGGCTGGCAATTTTATTACTTATATCGTCCTGATAAGCTGAAAAACTAATTTCATCTTCTAGCTCTGTAATTACTATGCCTTCAATCTTTTCAGGATCAATTTTAATATAAGGACTACCTATTCTTTGATCAGCTTTTTTTAATGGAATTGGTTCTCGCTTTGGTGGATCATTTAATTGATAGATATCATGAATCCCTTCTAGCTCTAGAGACTTATTTAAATTCAATTCAACAATTATCTTATCAGCTTCTTTCAAAAATGTTGGTGTTGCTCCAACTGATGTGGTTGGTACTATCGAACCTTCTTCCGTTATAGCAACTGCTTCTGTAATTGCAAGATCAATGTTTCCATAATGACCATATCTCACGTTTTGAGGGAAGTGGCTGAGATGAATATCTGAATAATTAATATCACCTCTATTAATAGAATCTCTCAAACTTTTATCAGATTGATATGGATATCTCTTTTTTATTAAACCTGCTTCAGCAAGTACTCCATCAAGTTCACTCCCAACAGAAGCTCCAGTTAAAATATTTATGCTAAATTCTTTATTTCTCATTTTTTCAGCCAGGGCAAGCGGTACTGCTTTTGGATAACCAGAAGGTGTAAAACCGCTGCACCCAACAGTCATTCCACTTTTTATAATTGAAGCTGCTTCATCGGCAGATATAATCTTATCTCTTAATAACTTATTTCTAATTCTATTCTTCATTTATATCCTCCTGATATTTTAATTTTTCCTGTACATTCTCGACAATAGTATGGGTTAGCCTATAATTATTATAAAATTTAAAAGCCAAGCCTATAGTAATAATACCTCCAACTGCAAGAATAAGTCCAATAAACAGCAATGCAAATTCAGGTTGTTCAGTAAGCTTTGGATCAAAACCGATTACATCTAATAATATACCTAAAAATAAGATTGCTATAGATTGGGAAGTTTTATATGAAAATGTTAAACAACCGTAATATATGCCTTCTAACCTTACTCCTGTTTTTAATTCTTCAACATCAATAACATCTGCCACCATTGAAGCAGGCATCGTAAAGAGACCACCATTCCCAAAACCGGCTAATAATGCAAATGGCATTAATAAAAGATGATGTTCAGCTATATAAGATCTATTTAATACTGATAAAAGAAAAACAAAGGCCGCACCTAGTGAAAATACCAGACCTACTAATATAGTCGGCCTCTTATCAATTCTAGCAGATAATGCAACCCAGAATGGCTGTGAAATAATACTAATTAAAAATTGAGTTCCTATTATTATCGCTATTTCAGTATTATCCATATTAAAAGTATAAGTAAATACATGAAGACCAACTGCAGTAAAAAGAGCGACAGTTAAATTAGTCGAAAGATAACCTAATACTATAGATCTGAAATCATAATTACCCAGTGCAGATTTAAAATCAATTATAAGGTTTTTGACTTCTGTTATTGGTTTAAAAGAAATTGTTTTTTGTTCATTAGAGAACCTATATAAATATGGAAGATATTTATAAGTTGCAATAAATGCTATAATTCCGGAGATTATCATAATAATAGATGAAGCTATACCCATGTTAACATAAGCAGCAGGGTTCAGTTGGCCTAAATGATATTCTTCAGTTGGTTTAAAGAAAAGATATAGACCTATAGCTGTTGCAGAAAAGACACCAAAGATAAAAAATACTGTTCTGATTGATTGAATTAATGTTCTTTCATTATAATCACTTGAAAGCTCTGCTCCTAGCGCAACATAGGGGGTTCCAAAAACAGTTAAAAAAGTCTTAACAAGAATAATGTTAATGAAAAACCAGGTGAATTTAAAAGAAAGAGAATTCTCAGGATTAATCGTCCAGAGATAAAAATTAAAAATCCCTGCAAACAAGGCTCCAATAATTAAATATAAATGTCTCCTGCCAAAATATTTAAAAGTCGTCCTATCAGAAATATAACCCATAATAGGGTCCGTTAAAGCATCCCAGATTATACTTAAACTAACAGCTATCCCCACCATAGTTCCAGGAATATTTAAAACAGCAGTTGCATAAAAAACAATATAAGTATTTAATACCTGCAGGATAATTCCGGCACCTAAATTACCAGCACCATAACCAAATTTATCAATTAGTGCAATATTTTTTAATCGTTTTGCCACCATAATCTCCGCCTGCTTTCTAATAAAAATATATTCTATTTAATTAATTCTTTGTGAATTCTTTAGTTCCTGCAAAAATTAATAAACAAAAAATAGCAACACCTCATTAAGAGATGCCGCCATTAAATTGCAAATTTATTTGGTTTATAAATGAACAGTTGAATTTGAAGTAATCAATTCAAGAATTTCATACATATTACTGATCTGACCGACTTTTAGTTCCTCATTTAGATTTAAATATTCAAGACAGGTTCCACAGACTTTTAATCCAAGTCCATCATCAACTAATTTATTTAAAGTTGCAACTGTCTCTTCATTTATAGTTGCAAGCTTAACTCCATTATTCATTAATATAATAGTATCTGGTCGGTTATTTAAATCTGCTATTGTCTTAAGGAGGCCATTCATTAAAAGAGAACCTAATTCATCAGGGCCTTCACCTAACTTCTCAGTAGTTATCAAAATTACATCAGTAGCTGGAGAAATTTTAGCTGCATCTGTAGACCGTTCAGAAACTTCTTTTCTATTTTGACCATAAATCAAAAGTTCATATTTAGCATCAGATATTTTAGTTTCATCTACCTGACAACCTATATTAACAGCCATTCTGGAAACATTATTAGCTGCTACTTCATTATCAACAATTATTTTAACTTTTTCATTTTCCTGTAAAGCTTTTTTAGCTTTTACTACCGGTTCTGGACAATCAAGTCCTGAACAGTTTATTGTTTTCATTTTACCGACCTCCTGATTAATTATAAGTAAAATATATCATTTATATAACTCATAATTATTATATCAGAAAGGTTAATTTAAATAAAATTATGAATCAGAGATCGATCAAATTTTACTTTAAAAAAAATATAAAGGGCCAACCTGGCCCTTTAAAATAATAT
>CAYONR010000098.1:0-5695 GCA_964405365.1 uncultured Halanaerobiaceae bacterium | reverse complement strand
GATATATAAAAATCATTATTTTAAACATAAAAATCCCCTTTCTGGTAGAACAGATATTTATTATTTCATCTGTCTAACAGAAAAGGATCAGATCATTACTTCTAGAGTTTAATAATTTATCTTATATTTTTAAATCTGCTTAATGATGCCTTTAAATGTTCCTCCATTAACTCAGCTATTTTTTGATCATCATTGTGTTTTAAGCAGTTAAATATCTTTTTATGTTCAGTTAGTGCTTGAGTAAAACGAGTTCTTTTGTAATCATCTGACGCATTTAAAAATGCCTGTTGGTTTAAGACAATTATATGCTGGTGAATATTTTTTATCATATTAAGTAAGTATTCATTATCAGCTGTATTAAATAAAGTAAAATGAAATTCTGAATTATATTGATTAAATAATTCGTACTCTTTATTATTTATAACCTGTTGACTTTTTCTTAATACTTTTTTGAATTTATTAGTTAATGATTTATCAAATTTTTGAGCAGCAATTTTTGAGACTTGAGATTCAATAACTATTCTAGCTTCATAAATTTTTTCAATTTCATCATAAGTATATTTTTTTATTTTATAACTTTTATATGGCTCCTTATTAATAACTCCTTCATTCTCGAGTCTGGATAAAGCTTCCCTAATTGGAGTTGTACTTACTCCATATTTTTCAGATAAGTCTTTAATTAATATCTTATCTCCAGGCTTAAAGATTCCATTTAAGATCTCGTTAAATATAATATTATAAACTTTTGTTTTCATCTTAGAATTTTTTAAAGAATTTAACTCCGGTTGATTTTTTTCTAAGTTATAATACATATCTCTATCACCTCTTAATTAATACTATTATACAATATTTAATCTTATTCTTGAAGTGATTTTTATAACAAATTTGTTTAATTAAAATTGATCAAATTAGTGAGTATTTTATTGTATATGAGGGTATTAAAGAGATATTTAGTTATAATCGTCGGTTATAAATATAATTTTCAGATAATTTATTTGACATTTGACATTTGATATCCATATAATATATACATACAAAAAAGAAAAGGTGAGATATATGAATATAAAAGATCATTCAATATCTAAATATCACACTTTAAAGGAAACTAAATTAAATAAAAAAGTATATAATTATCTGCTTGAAGAAATTTTAAATGGAAAATACTCTCCTGGAACATCTCTTCCAATTAATAAATTATCAGAAGAGTTGGATATTAGCAACACACCTATTAGAGAAGCTCTCCGAGAATTGCATAGTTTTGGAATATTAGATAAAGCTCCTTATAAAAGTTATACAGTAAAAGAATTTACTATTAACGAAATAAAAGATATCTATGAAGCACGGGTTGCATTAGAAAGTTATGCTTGTAAATTAGTAATTCAAAAAAATTCAGAAAATATAAAAGATAGTTTGAATGAACTTCATCATCAAGGAAAAAAGCTTTTACAACAAAAAGATTTTAAAAAATTTCATAAATATAATAATAAATTCCATATGATGATAATAAACTATAGCAATAATTCATTTATAAAAAATATGTATAATCGAATTCATAAACTTATACTTCTTTTCTCTTCTCAAATTTTTACTATAACCGACAGGCCAAAGGAAACAATTGAAGAACATACAAAAATAATCGAAAATTTAAATAAAGTTAATGCAGATAAATGCAGCCAATTGATGGAAAAGCATATCTACAATTCCTTTAATAAATATAAAGAAATAACTGAGCATGGAGGTGATTCATAAAAAATAAATTAATTTAACTGGAAAGTTGGATAGAAACATAAAATACTTTAGGAGGGATTAATTATTATTACGTTAAAAAAGAAGCATTTAAGCTTAATTTTAGTTATTGCTCTGGCATTTGTATTGACAGCAGGCTCAACTGTAATGGCTGATTATCCAGACGATGTAATTGAATTTACTGTTCCCTGGTCTCCTGGTGGCGGTAGTGACACATTGATGAGAATTACAGCGAATTATCTATCTGATGAACTTGGAGTAGATATTGTAATCCACAATAGACCTGGAGCAAGTGGAACTATGGGGTTACGTGAACATCTTGATGAGCCAAATGACGGTTATTATATAGGTCAGGTTCATGAAGGATTAATAGTATCTCACCATACAGGGGTTACTGATTTGAATTTCGATGACTTTGATTATGTTGGTGGAATTACTAATTCTCCTCAGTATTTAGCAGTAAGTAATGATTTACCATCTGATTTTGATGAGTTTGTTGAATATGCCCAGAATAATCAGGTACATGTTGGTACAACAATGGCAGGTGTTCCTCATGCACAATTAGCAATGCTTGAGGAGGCAATTGATGCTAACTTTAATTACGTAGGTTACGAAGGAACTGGAGAAAGAGTAGAGGGTTTAGCAGGTGGCCATGTTGATGCTATAGTAGTTGATTATGCATCAGGTTATGAGTATGTAGAAGGCGGATATTTCCAGTTTATAGCAGCAGCAACTGAAGAAAGAACAGCTGATTTGCCAGATTTAAAAACTTTTCAGGAGTTAGGAGTAGACATTACCTGGAATATAGTAAGATCTATAACAGTACCTCCAGGAACAGATACAGATAAAATAGCAGTATTAGAAGAAGCATTAAGTAATGTTGCTGAGAATCCAGAATTTCAGGAAGATTTAACTAATGCTGGAGCTGAAGTGTTTTTCATGACAGCTGAAGAATTAACAGAATATTATTCAGAATTCAATGAATTAGTAGAAGAACTAGACATGTAAATGTAAACAATATCCGTCATAGGTTATTTTATGGCGGATATTTATCATTTTTAAAGGAGGCGTTGTAATTGAGCCTAATTACTGAAGCAATTTTTTTAGTTTTTTTTATTGCTGTTAATATAATTTTTCTATTACAAATAGGAGAATTCCCTCAAGAGGGCTGGGATCATATAGGTCCAGCTGCTTATCCAAGATTACTCTTAGTTTCTATATTGATTTTACTTGGAATAACTTTATTAAATACCATTAGAAAAATATTAGTTGAAAAACGAACTGGTGACATAGAAATTTCATTAAAAGAAGTAAAAAATATGTTACTAAAATATAAAAAAGTAATCGTAACATTATTATTATTTGCTGCTTATATATATTTTATGTACTTTTTAGGATTTAGAATTGCAACATTTACTTATTTAGTTATATCTCAATGGTATTTAAGTTCTCGAGAGAAAAAAGATATTCCTAAAATTTTAATTAGCAGCATAATAATAGCTTTTGGCGTATCTTATTTCTTTGAAATGTTTCTCGGAGTCATTTTCCCAAGAGGAGTACTATTTTAAAAAGGAGGTTTCAGTATGATTGTAGTTGATCTTTTATTATTAGGAATAGTTGAAATATTTCAATTAAATGTTTTAGCATATATGTTTGTAGGAGTAGTTGGCGGAATTATCGCTGCAGCAATACCAGGTTTTACTATCACAATGTCTGTGATATTAGTACTACCTTTTACCTTTGGTATGTCTCCTATTGAAGGTATTGCTACGATGGTAGCTGTGTTTGTAGGGGGGTTATCAGGGGGGCTAATCACTGCTGCATTATTAGGCATTCCTGGAACTCCTTCTGCTGTAGCTACTACTTTTGATGGTTTCCCGATGGTTAAAAATGGCGAGCCTGGCAAAGCTTTATCAATAGGAATATGGGCTTCTTGTTTAGGTTCTTTTTTTAGTATGATAATTATGATTACCATGGCACCCCAGGTTGCAGATCTGGCTTTAATGATGGGGGCATGGGAATATTTTTCTTTAATAGTATTTGCACTTACAATAATAGCTTCTTTAACTGGTGATTCATTTATAAAAGGAATAATCTCAGGATTATTGGGTTTATTTATCGCTACAATAGGAATTGACCCAATGACAGCGGTTTCAAGATTTACATTTGATATAAATTTTTTAAATGCAGGGGTTGAGTTTTTAATTGTATTAATTGGGGTTTATGCTCTATCGCAATTATTAACAGAATTAGAAATTGTTCCTGGGAAAGATCAAAATGTGACTGGGAAAAGTTTAGTTGGAGGAGATATTTCAGTAAAGCCTTTAGAAGCTTTAAAAATTGTTTTAAGTCAGCCTAAAAATTTAATTAGATCGTCAATAATAGGTACAATTGTTGGCGCCCTACCTGGTGCTGGAGGAAGCATTGCAAATATCTTAGCTTATGATCAAGCTAAGAAAGGTTCTAAGCATCCTGAAAAATTTGGTACAGGTATTGCTGATGGAATTATTGCTTCTGAGGCAGGGAATAACTCAACAGCAGGAGGAGGATTAATACCTACTATAGCTTTAGGTATTCCAGGTAGTGCTATAAGTGCAGTAATGTTAGCGGCTTTAATGGTTCATGGAATAAACCCAGGGCCGATGTTGATTGAAAATCAACCAGCCTTGGTAGGAAGTATCTTTGTAGGTTTCTTTGTTGCTACAATAATGATGGTAGTAGCTCAATTTTCTGGAGCAAGATTTTTCTTAAAAATATCTACTTTGCCCAAATATATATTAATACCATCAGTACTATCATTGTGTGCTATTGGTACATATGTCTTAAATAATCGATACACAGATTTATATCTGCTATTTATTATAGGTGCTTTAGGTTATTTATTAGTAAAGTTTGATTTTGCAAGAGCACCGTTAATTTTAGGTGTTATTTTAGGTCCTATTGCAGAAACAAACTTAAGAAGAGCAATGATGAGAGATCCTGATATCACTCTATTCTTTACCAGACCTATCTCTCTTGCGTTTTTAGTATTAGCTGTGATTTCTATGATATTTACTTTAAAGCAAAATAAATTTTTTAGTAAAGATGTTAAAAAGGAGGAAAGTTAATTATGAATAATACCTTTGATAAATATTTGATGGAAAACATGTCGTGGCCTGAAGTTGCAGAAGCTTTAAATGATGTTAAATTAGCTATAATTCCTATTGGAGCTCATGAACAACATGGTCCCCACTTAGCAGAGAGCTGCGATGCCATTAGAGCAGAAAAATTCTCTGAGCTACTGGCAGAAAGAATGCATCCATTAACAATAGTAACTCCTACAATAAATTTTGGAATTTCGCCACATCATATGCCCTTTCCTGGGACTATAACTTTAAAACCTACAACTTTAATAGCTCTTTTAAAGGATATCATTGGTTCCCTTAAAGAGCATGGCATTAATAAAATATTGATTTTGAATTCTCATGGCGGAAATGATGATACTTTAGGAGCTGCAATTGATGAAATCAGAAAAGAAATTGATATTTCAATAGCCAGTGTAAAATATACTAATTTATCCCCAAAATCAATTGACAAACATGTTGAGTCAAAATATTTTGGTCATGCCTGTGAAAGAGAAGTATCTGAAATAAAATACCTGGCTCCTGAGTATTTAAAAGAAGATAGGATAACCAAAGGAAAATTGAAAGAAAGTATAAAGTATTATTTTAGCCCATTAAATATTGGTGAAGATTTTGATATCTATACAGAAAACGGGGCCCTTGGTAATGCTAATAATGCTAGCATTGAAATTGGTGAAGATATAATTAATGAAGCGCTAGATAATGCCGAAAAATATATAATGGAGTTTATTGAAAAGTAGAAGTTGTTTTATGATTTTTAGGAGGGAATGTCAATGGAGTTTAGCTTAGCCTTATGGTTAATTGCAGCTTTACCTATAGTAGCTTTA
>CAYONR010000097.1:0-5699 GCA_964405365.1 uncultured Halanaerobiaceae bacterium | reverse complement strand
CCGGCTACAAGCCCTTCAGCAACATATTCTTCAGGCACAAAGTCCAGTTGAAGACCTAAATCCTCCAGGGCAGCAGCAGTCTTCCTGCCAATAGCAGCAATCTTTACTCCAGCCAACTCCCGGATGTCATGGCTATTTACTTTCATTCTGGCAAAGAAATTATCGACGCCATTGGTACTTGTAAAGATCACCCAGCTATATTCCTCCAGCTTATCCAGAGCCCTGTCAAGTTCAGCATAATCTGCTGGCGGCTCAATCGAGATAGCAGGAGCTTCTCTGACAACAGCTCCTTCACTCTCCAGCAGATCGGTCATAACCCTGGCCTGATGGGCCGGCCGGGTATTTAAAATCCGATATCCTTCTAAAGGTAAATCTTTATCCCAGCTCAATCTATCCTGGAGACCAACAACTTCGCCAACAACTATAATTGCCGGCGGCTTGATCCCTGCCTCTTCAGCTTCAT
Source organism: uncultured Halanaerobiaceae bacterium (assembly GCA_964405365.1). Lineage (GTDB taxonomy): Bacteria > Bacillota > Halanaerobiia > Halanaerobiales > Halarsenatibacteraceae > Halonatronomonas. Next base: position 5,236 of record CAYONR010000097.1, on the reverse strand, counting down.
CAGCTGCAATTCCTAGCTTGCTAATCATCACATTCTGTTCCGGCCAGGTACCCCGCTCAATAAAAGCAACAGGAGTCTCAGGGCCGCGACCATTCTCCAGCAACCTCTTTTGAATTCCAGGAAAATTACCGACTCCCATCAAGATCACAATCGTATCTGAACCCCGGGCTAAAGCCTGCCAGTTATGTTCATTATCTTCCTGCTCTGGGTCATGATGACCGGTCAGAACAGTAAAAGAAGATGCAACTCCTCTATGGGTTAGCGGAATCCCAGCATAGGCAGGCGCAGCCAGCGCAGAACTTATCCCGGGTACTATCTCAAATTTAACTCCCTGTTCTTTAAGATAATCAGCCTCTTCACCGCCCCGGCCAAAGATCAGAGGATCTCCGCCTTTAAGCCTGACAACAACTTCAGACCTGCCAGCAGCTTCAGCCAGTCTCCTATTAATCTCGTCCTGGCCCATACTGTGGGCACCTGGCTTCTTGCCAACATAAACTAACTTGCAGCCCGTTTTAGCATAATTCAATAAAGAAGGTTCCATTAAACGGTCATAATAAACCTCATCTGCTCTTTCCAGCAGTTCACGGCCCCGGCAGGTTAAAAGGCCAGGATCCCCTGCACCAGAACCAACTAAATATACCTTACCCTTCATCATTGCGAACCTCCTCAAGTATTTCAGAAGCACCAGCTTCTTTCAATTTACCGGCTAAATCTCTGGCTATTTGACTTGCATATTCAGGCCTGCCAGTAATCTCGTCCCTAACTATCTTCTTACCATCCAGGGAACCGACCAGTCCGTAAAGTCTCAATTCATCATCTATCACCCTGGCATAAGCTCCAACAGGAACCTGGCAGCCACCGCCTAAAACTTTCAAAAACGTTCTCTCAGCAGTCAACTCATTCTCAAGATCCTTATTTATCAACTTAGCTAAAAACTTCTTGATTCTATCATTATCAGAGGCAATCTCAATCGCTAATGCCCCCTGACCTGCAGCTGGCAGAAAGCTCCTTGGAGAAAAATAGTCAGTTATTCTATCAGTCATTCCTAATCTCTCAAGGCCTGCCGCCGCAAGCACTATTCCATCATAATCTTCCACAGCAAGCTTTTCCAGCCTGGTATTGACATTACCCCGGATCGGCTTTACTACCAGGTCAGGCCTGAAACCTAAAAGCTGACTGGTTCTCCGCAAGCTGCTCGTACCAATAACTGCCCCTTCAGGCAGCTCAGAGACAGAGCTATATTCTAATGATACAAAGACATCTCTGGCATCAGCCCTTAAAGTAGGCCCTAAAAGCTCCAGCCCAGCAGGCAGTTCTGTCGGTACATCCTTAAGACTGTGAACAGCCAGGTCAATCCCACCATCAAGCAATTCTTTCTCTAACTCCTTTAAAAAAAGGCCTTTTCCATCAATCTCATGGAAAGGCTTATCTAAAATCTGATCACCCTTTGTAACTATCTCTTTTATCTCCACTTTCGTATCAGGATAAAACTCTCCGATCATTTTCTCCACAGCAGCAGCTTGAGCCAATGCCAGCTCACTTGCCCTGCTACCAATAATAATCCTTTTTAAACTTTCCATTTATAACGCCCTTTCATTAAAAAATCTTTCTGGAATAGTTTTCTCCATCTTTCTAAAAGCCCTAGCTAAATCACCCGCCAGCAAACTATCCACTATCTCTCGGCTGGCAATCTCCCTAAGAATTCTCCGCCGTTCTTCTAATTCCACATTTTCTAGCAGCCATTCTCTGACTTCTCCAGCAAATTCAAGATATTCTCTAAAACTCTCACCAAATCTCTCTTCAAGTTCCGCCCTTATCTGACCTGAGAGAGCCGGAGCTTTACCGCCAGTACTAATAGCTATCTGCAAATCACCCTGTTTAACCTGAGCAGTTGTGTAAAAAGTAGAGAGATCTGGCCTGTCAGCTATATTATATAATTGAATATAATCCTTCGCCTCTTCATAGATCTGATAATTAACTTCCCTATCTGAAGTAGCAGCAATAACCAGCCAGAAGCCTTCCAGATCGCCATATTCATATCTCCTTGCCTTCCATTCCAGCAACCCGGCGTCTACCATGTCTTCCAGCCCGCCCTCGATTTCAGGGCTTATAACCACAATCTCAGCGCCGGCAGCAACTAAAGCATTAATTTTTCTTCTGGCCACTTTACCACCACCAACAACAAGCACTCTTTTCTCTTCAAGATTTAAAAAAGCAGGTAAACCAGCCACTAATTACCTCCCTCATTTTCCAGACCAAATAACTGAAAAGCTATCTCCAGTATCCGCTCCTTTTCCTCAACAGAGTCAGCCTCCTGCAACATCTCCTTCAACCTGATTCTTGGATGGTGCAAAAGACGATTAATAATCCTATAACCCATCTCCTTTATAGTCTCTTCATCATTACAGGCCTCAAGGTTATCAATAGCCCGGTTCTCTTCTTCTCTGCTTATCTCTCTAGCCTTATTACTTAACTGCTTTATCAACGGCACAGCCTTCCTGGTCTGACACCAATCCAGCCAGCTCAACTTCTCATCAGCAATTATCTGATAAACAGCCTCACATTCATTCTCTCTATATCTCATGTTTTCAGCAACTATCTCCTGGAGATCATCAAGCATATAGAGCTTAACATTCTCATCCTCACCTATTACTGACTCAATATCTCTCGGCATCGCCAGATCAATCATATATAAAGAACTTTCCCTCACATCTAATTCAGGAATCAGCCTATCCCCATATAAGATAGGATGGGGAGCATTAGTAGAGCTGATTACAATATCATAATCATTTATTTTCTTAATTTTATCATCCCAATCAACAATTGTTAAACTATTGTCGTTTACAAAATCATTAATTCTACTTCTAGTCCGATTGGTTATCGCCAACTCTTCAATCTCCAGTTTAAGAAGATTCTTCAAAACTATCTGGCCCATCTCGCCTGCACCTATCACCAGAACTTTAGATTCCTTGATATCACTAATCTCATCTTTTAATAGCTCAACTGCAGCATAGGCCAAAGATGCAGCTTTCTCAGATATTCCAGTCTCAGTTCTGGCTCTCTTACCAGTCCTGATAGCCCGATTAAATAACTCATGCAAATATGTAGAACAAAATCCTCGGCCAGCAGAAAATTCATAGGCCTCTCTAACCTGACCTAAGATCTGAGGCTCCCCTTGAATCATAGAATTAAGTCCAGCAGCCACTTCAAATAGATGCTTAACAAGCTCTTCGTCTTTCAAAAAATATGTACAATCTTTAATATTAGCATTTAAATATTTATTTAAATTATTAACTAATAGTTTCTCCCCATCAGAAATATCTTCTGTACTCATGTAAATTTCAGTCCTGTTACAGGTAGTTAATATAACTGCACCATTACAGAAATGACATTCTGATAAATCACTTAAAAACTCAACCTTTTCAGCTTCAGAAAAAGCAACCTGCTCCCTGGTCTCAACTGAAGCAGTTTTATGATTTAAACCTAATAATATTAGATGCTGCCCCATAAGAAATCCTCCTGTTAAAAGAGTAACATGCTATTAATACTTATTCTAGATAATATACCTTATTCCTGCACTATAATCATAACATATTAAAACCGGCCCCACCAACTAAGTGGCAGAGCCGGCTATTATAATTACTTATATTAAATATTAACTAGTCAATAACAACTATTCTTCCCTCTACAACAGGAAATAGCGGGCTATTTTCCTGGATATACTCAATAAACATGGCCTGATCTCTTGTACCGAAGGTTAATAGATGTCTTGCTTCTTCCATCATATAATACTCATCGCCACCGGCGGCTAAAAATTCATTGGTAGCAACAGTATAGTTATCTCTGATTCTTAAACGTTCGCCACCGACATATACATCTTTAACTCTATGGCCTGGCTCAGCAGAAGCATCAAAATAGAATCTCATACCGCTAACCTGCAAGAATTTACCTGAAACTTCAGGGTATGAACTTACAGAATGCTCTAGCATCCTTTTAATATCAAGACCACTCATCTCTAATGTTACAACTTCATTATCAAATGCTAGAATCTCAATAGCGTCTTCAAGAGTAACATCTCCTAAATCAGCTGAATCACGAATACCTCCGCCATTATAAACTACAAGATCAGCACCGGTATTCCAACGAATAATATCAGTTACTAAGTTTCCAAGATTAGTCTCCTGGGTTCTTACATGCTGCCTTTCCCCATTAAGGCTGATATCTGTCTGGCCTATAACAGTATCAAGAGCCTCAACATTAGCTGCCATGAAGATAGAAGCAAAGACAAAAATAGCAATTACTGAGATTGATAAATACTTACGATTTAACTTCATTAATACATCCCTCCAAATTTATATTTTTAGTTCATTGAAACCAGGTTAATTAAACAATTAGTTGCCAAGCAATATTCTTCGAACTTCAGCTCTATAATCTTCAAGCATTACTATTACATCTTCATTTGGATCATAATCAGCCTTAACATTTTCTGAACTCATTAATGACGCTGTCATTTCTGGCCTATCAGCACCGAATCCTATCTCAACCTTGCCTAAATACTTGGTATACTCATTAGCCATAACAATCAGAGAATCATTATGTCGTTCTCCCTCACTTAAAAGGCTATGGCTATGGCCATCAACAAATAAATCGACACCTTCAACCTGATTAGCAATATTTGAAGAAGCACTTAAGCCAATATGAGTTAATCCAATCACCATATCTACCCCATAATCGTTTCTTAAGATATCAACATACTTTTCAGTAGCTTCTGTCATATCAGTAAAATCTATGCCTCTCACGTTATCTGGATGAGTAGTTGAATAGGTATCAGAGGTGGCTAAACCAAAAATACCAACAGTATAATCTCCAAACTCTCTAATCACATAAGGGTTAAATAATAACTCCCCGTCTTTTTCAACATTGGCAGCTATAAGATCAAATTCTGCCATGTCTGCCAACTCCAGTAACCGCTCATAACCAAAGTTGAACTCATGATTCCCAATAGTCATCACATCATAACCGATGAAATTCATAGTCTCAACAGTACTCTCGCCCTGAAGTCTATCAGTAATTGGTCTACCGTGAATAGCATCTCCAGCATCCAATACAAGTACATGCTCGTAATTCTCACGATATTCTTCGATTACAGAGGCTATATAGGGGAAACCCATATAGTCATCACCAATCTCAATCCGGCCATGAATATCATTGGTATGCAACACAATCAGATCATCGC
>CAYONR010000096.1:0-5700 GCA_964405365.1 uncultured Halanaerobiaceae bacterium | reverse complement strand
AAATGAAATTAATTAAGAGTCTCAATAGTGTTGTCTTTCCTCCACCGCTAGGACCGCTGATGGCGGTAATTTTTTCTGCTCCAAGTTCTAAATGATCTATTTTAAGTATATCTTTATAGCTTATATTTTTAAGCTTAAACATAGTTCATACCTCCTTACTCTATTATAGTGTTTTTATTTATTTAATTCAATAAGTTAAAAACATTGAAAAATAGTACTTTTGAAGTAGGATTTTACTGTTTAGTCGCGAATCAATATTAATAGGAGTGAATTATATTTATATGTGGAGGTTATTATGAGAGATAGAAAGTTGAGAACGGCAATTTTAGTCGCAATTATCGCAGCAGTATCATTCTTAATTATGATATTTGAATTTGCATTACCAGTTTTTCCTCCATTTTTGAAGTTGGATTTTAGCGATTTGCCAGCATTACTAATCGGTTTTGGATTAGGGCCGATGGCTGGTCTTGGGGTAGTATTTATGAGAAAACTGCTTCATTTAACTATTACTGCAACTATGGGAATTGGTGAACTGGCTAATTTTATAATTAGTGGTTCTTTTGTTTTTATCTCTGATTATATATTTAATAAATATAAAAACCAGGGTTAAGTCTTACAGCTGGAACATTCGGAATGGTTTTTATTGCGTTAATTATTAATTTATTTATCATTATACCACTTTATGAAGCGGTCTTAAATATGCCTATTGAAAATACTATAGAGGCAGCAAGAGCTGTTAATCCAGCTGTTGATAGCCTGAATAGTTACCTGGCTATGGTATTTGTTCCTTTTAATTTAACTAAAGCAATAATGGTAGCATTGGTTTTTTATCCTGTATTTAAAAGGGTAAAATCAACCAAAATTTATAAATCATATCAAAAAAGATGATTGTATATGAAGAATATTTCATTATACGAAGAAATTTTCGATGAAGTAGAGGCTAATCAGAAAAGTTTAGGCGGAGATGCTGCTGATGACGTTTTAAGCAGAATGTCATTAAAATTTGATGGTAAAATATCTAGCTTTGAGCAGATGTGTTATTTAATGAGTGCTACCTTATTGAGAAAACCATCAAATGCAACTGTTTATGCTGGTTTTCAAAAGGTTTCCAGAGCAGAAGCTATCTGAGATAGATATCTTGAGCTAGCAGAAAATGTAGATAAAGTATATCTATTTGGAGAAAAAGATGCAGAGTTAGAAGCCCACGCTAATATTGAATTTGTATATTTGCTTAAAAATCATAAGCTAATAAGAGAATGGTTTTTGGTAATTGATAAGAAGATAGGTTCAAATATGATGGTAGCATATGATGAAGATGGTTTTGGTGTTAAGGGTTTAAAAGAAGATCGTAATTTTAAAGGGGTCAAAACATCAAGACCTGAAGATATAAAAAAGTCAGTTGATTTATTAGAACAAGTAACTTAAGCTAAAACTAGATAATAAACTAAATTTAAGCAGTGCTGCAACTAGTTCTTGCAGTACTGCTTTTGGTATTTAATGTTTGAAATTATATCTGTTTAAGGGTATTATATTATTAAATAATGATTTTTAGGAGATGATTTAAATTAAAATAGTAAGGTTTAAAAAAGAGGGCAAGAAGCATTATGGGGTATTAGATGATGGAGTTATAAAAGCAGTTTTAGGTGATATTTTTAATGATTTTGAGATTACTGATAATAAATTTAATCTGGATGAAGTAGAGTTGCTGAGTCCTGTTGAACCTCCTAATGTACTGGCTATAGGATTAAATTATCAACAGCATGCTGAAGAGATTGGCCATGATTTTCCAGAAAGACCGGTTTTATTTTTAAAAGCCACGACAAGTATCATCGGGCCTAATGAAGATATAATAATTCCTGAGCAGGCTCCAGATAATGTTGATTATGAAGCCGAACTGGCAATTATAATCGGTAAGAAGGCTAAAAATATTGAAACTGCTGAGGTTGATGATTATATCCTGGGTTATACCTGTGCCAATGATGTATCGGCAAGGGACTGTCAGTTAAGGATTGATCAGCAGTGGGCCCGGGGTAAATCCTTTGATACTTTCTGTCCTTTAGGTCCATGGATTGAGACTGATTTAGAGCCAGATAATTTAAAGATTTCATCCAGTCTCAATGGTGAACTTATGCAGGATTCAAATACTTCAGATATGATTTTTAATGTCAGGGATATAGTCAGTTATTGTTCAAAGAATATGACACTGTTACCTGGGACAGTTATATTAACTGGAACTCCTGAGGGTGTCGGAATGGCTAGAGAGCCTGAGGTTTATCTACAGCCTGGAGATAGAATAGAGGTTAAGATTGAGGGAATTGGGAGTTTAGATAATGATGTGGTTGCGGAATAAAAAAATAAAAAGGCTAGCAATTAAGCTAGCCTTTAAAATTAAGATATTTTTATTTAATCTGTTCTTGTAACTCTGTCAAATAGTTGAATCCAGTTATTTGCATTATAAGGATGAACTTCGAAACCTTCAAAGTTTGCCTGTAATACAGTGATTTCTTCATCATAGTCAATAAAGGCTTTTGGATTTTCTTCAAGGATAAGTGCCTGAATTTCTCTATAGATATCGACTGATTCCTGACTATTTGGGTCTACAGTTCTACCTTTATCAAGTAACTCATCAACTCTTTCATTATAGAAACCTACACGGTTAAGACCTTGACTGTGGAATTGACGATACATTGCTCTATCTGGATCTATCTGACCTGTCCAGCCAAATACATACATGTCAAAGTCTTTAGTTTCATATAATCTATCGAGATAAGCTCCGTATTCTTCTATACGAATATTAACATTAATACCAAGGTTATTTAATTCATATGCCAGGACCTCTGCTACAGATTCCCAGAAATCACCTTCAGTTACGTATAGGTTAACTTCTTCGCCACCTTCAAGACTTGACATTTCAATATATTCTCTTGCTTTATCCATATCATATTCAGGATAATCAAGATCAGCATTAAAATGCTCCATATAAGGCATTACAGCTGATTTACCTGGTTGTCCAAGCCCTGCTTTGATATTTTCAATGATTCCTTGTCTATCAAGGGCATGGGTTACAGCCTTTCTAAAGTATGGATCCTGCATCACTTCAGGATTCTCAGTAGTTTCTTGATTTAGAGCAACATAATTATATCGAGGTGTTGCAGTTCTTTTTACAAGGAAATTTATATCTTCTTCAAGTCTGGCAATATCGTCTGTTATGACATTACCGTGATACATATCTATTTCGCCAGCTTCAAAGGCCAGGAGCCTGGAAGAATCTTCAGGTATTGGTCTGAAATCCAGTCTGTAGAAATTTGGTGCTCCACCCCAGTAATCTTCAAAAGCTGTCATAGTATGGTATTCTCCTCTTCTCCAGCTTTCATGGACATAGGGACCGGTGCCAAGTGGCTCTTCTGCAAATTCTTCATAGCCGACTTCTTCATGATGCTCTTTTGGAATGATACCTAATCTGGCCATATTATTGACCATAAATGAGTTAGGGCTTTCCATATGGAAGACTACTTCATAGTCATTAATAATTTCAATCTCACTTATGTCGGCATAGATATCACGGTTGGCTCCAGGATTTTCTTCATCTAGCAACCATTCATAGGTATATTTGACATCTTCTGCTGTGAATTGAGCCCCATCGTGCCAGAGAACATCGTCTCTGAGAGTTATTTCAATTCTAGTTGCTCCGTCAAGGACTTCAAATTTACTGGCAAGCCAGGGTATTGCTTCTAAATTATGATTTAATTTGACTAATGGCTCACTGATAAGATTTACTCTCTCAAAAACAGGAATACTGGTTTCTATTAGTGTATGAAGACCTGGCGCATCTGCTGACTGACCAATAATTACTGTATCTTCTTCTGCGATTACTGAACTGCTTCCTCCGATAATTAAACTGATAAAAACTATGAGAACTACTAAACTACTCCAAGTGCTTTTTCTCAAATTTGTTTCCCCCTTGTGTAATTTTTGTTTATTACTACTTTCGACATATTACAATTTTATCACTTTATTAAGGTAATAGCAAAAGAGATAGAGTAATTTGCAGGGATTATGTACAAGATCGAGAAGTATAAAATCATTGGAAACTAATACTGAGAGGATGTTAAATATGGATCCGATAAAAAATAAGCCAGAGAAGATGGAAGAATTTTTTGATGTCAGAGCTGATAGTTATGATGATCATATGCTTGAGTATGTTGATGATTACGAGAGTTTTTATAGGGCAGTTGCCGAACCCATTGCAAAAACTAATAAGAAAATTAAATTATTGAATTTAGGCTGTGGTACCGGGCTGGAGCTTGAATATATTTTTGCTAAAGTTCCTAATGCCATGGTGACCGGGATAGATCTATCACAGCAGATGCTGGATTTATTGCTTGATAAATATAAGAAAAAATCAGAACAGATAGAAACTATTAGAGAGTCATATTTAGATATTGATTTTAAAAGAGATGAATATGATTATATTGTTTCTAAAGATAAAGAGGCTGAGATGCTGGCTGAATATAAGGAAGAGTTAAAGAAGAATAAGGTTTTAAAGGATGATTTATATCATCTTGATATTCCGTTTTCTATTAAAACTCAGAAGAATTTATTTGAGAAGGTCGGTTTTACTGATTTCGAGTTGATATTTTCAGGCGATGAAACTGGAGTTTATTCAGCTGTAAAATGATTTGAATATTAATAAATAGTTTATAACTATCTCTACTGGAATTATAAATCTGGTAGGGATTTTTTGTTGATAGTTTCAATCTTGATAAATCTTTAAATTGATGATATTGTTCAATTAGATTACATATATTATGATTTGAGTGGTGATAAAGCATGAAAGGGGAATTCAATGAAGAAAATACTTAAGAATTTGAGGCTGATAGATGTTAGAGATGAAGAAGTCATTGAGGATGGCTTGATTATAATTGAAGATGGAAAGATAAAGTACGCTGGCAATTCTAATAGAGATTATTCTGATGAGGGTGAAATTATTGATCTTGGGGGCAGGACTGTTCTGCCAGGGATTGTAGATGGCCATATTCATTCGTTATTTGATGCTTCCCCTGATCCCTTTGGATCCCTTGAGAAGGATTCTGATTCGATGGTTACGATTAAAGCTGTTGGTTTTATGGAAGAGACGATTAGAGCTGGAGTTGTAGCTGTTAGGGATATGGGTGGCCTTGATTATTTAGAGTTTGGGCTAAAGCAGGCTATTGATCAAGGACTTATACTTGGGCCGAAGATGCAGATTGCTGGTCGGTTAATAACTATGACCGGGGGCCATGGCCATCTGATTGGTCATGAGGTTGATAGTCCTGGTGAGGCTAGAAAAGCTGCCAGGGAGCAATTAAAGGCTGGAGTTGACTTTATAAAGATCATGGCTACCGGTGGTGTGATGACTGAAGGGGTTGAGCCTGGGGCACCGCAGTTGACAGAAGCAGAGATGGCTGCTGCTATTGCTGAGGCCCATAAAGCTGGCCGGAAAACTGCCACCCATGCCCAGGGTACTGAAGGCATCAAAAATGCCTTAAGGGCTGGAATAGATAGTATCGAGCACGGTGTCTTTTTAGATGATGAGGCTATAGAACTTATGCTTAAAAACGATGTTTATCTGGTCCCAACTCTAGCTGCAGTTCATTGTATAGTTGAAGGTGGTGTAGAGGCTGGAATACCTGAATTTGCTGTTAAGAAATCTGAAGCTGT
>CAYONR010000095.1:0-5733 GCA_964405365.1 uncultured Halanaerobiaceae bacterium | reverse complement strand
AGATTGCTCATTTAAGGCCAAGAACTAATACTTTCAGTGTTATGAATAGATTTAGGAGTAAGATGGCTTATGCTATTCATAAATTTTATAATGAGAGAGATTTTTATTATATACATACTCCAATTATTACAACTGGAGATGCTGAAGGTGCCGGCGAGATGTTTAGAGTTTCAACCCTAGACCTTGAAAATCCGCCAATGAATGATCAGGGTGAAGTTGATTTCAGCCAGGATTTCTTTGGCCAGGAGACCGGTCTAACTGTTAGTGGACAGCTCCAGGGCGAGCTGCTGGCAACAGCTATCGGCGATATCTATACCTTTGGGCCGACCTTTAGAGCTGAGAATTCCAATACTTCTCGCCATGCCTCTGAATTCTGGATGATTGAACCAGAGATGGCTTTCTGTGAACTTGATGATATGTTAGTTCTAATGGAAGATTTCATTAAATACCTCTTCCGTTATGCTTTAGAAGAAGCTGAAGAAGAAATGAATTTCTTTAATAAATGGATCGATGAAGGCAGAAAAGAAATTATTGAGGAAATAGTTGAATCTGATTTTGGTCAGATCACCTATACTGAAGCAATTGAAATTTTAGAAAATGCTAATGAAGACTTTGAATTCCCAGTCGAGTGGGGTGTAGATCTCCAGTCAGAACATGAAAGATATCTAACAGAGAAACATTTTAATAAACCTATCTTTGTCACTGACTATCCAGCTGAAATCAAAGCTTTCTATATGCGTTTAAATGAAGATGGCAAGACTGTAAAAGCAGTAGACTGCCTGGTACCTCAAGTTGGAGAGATTATTGGTGGAAGTCAGCGTGAAGAAAGATATGATGTTTTAAAAGAAAAGATGGAGAATGAGGATATGGATTTGGAGAAATATAGCTGGTATCTCGATATCAGAAAATATGGTACTGTTCCTCATTCAGGTTTTGGGCTTGGCTTTGAAAGATTATTGATGTATTTATCTGGTATAGGGAATATCAGAGACGTCATTTCATTCCCAAGAACACCAAATTCAGCAGATTATTAATCTAAGAAGGAAGATGTGAACCTATTGAAAAAAACTATTAAAATAATTGCTATCGCATTTTTGATGATTTTAACTATTTCATTTAATGCGTTAGCTTATGATTTAATCGTCTATAATGCAGAACCTGAAAGTGTGGCAGCTGCAGTCTCAGCTGCCCGCAATAATCTAAAGACTGCTCTGGTAATGGAAAGAGAGAAACCAGGTGGTCTTTTCACCTATGGCGGATTAAATTTTTTAGACTTAAATTATGATCGGAACGGCAATAATATTAACCATGGAATCTTTAGAGAATGGCATAATCTGGTTGGTGGAGGTGTCTCCTTTAATATTAAAGAAGGGATTAATGCCTTCAATAGTTTGCTTTCAGCTGAGGAAAATTTAACTTTTTATAGAAATCATAGCCTTGAAGATATAAATAAAGATGGTCGGATGATTAACAGTATTGAGATTAAAGATCCTTCTGGACAGTCATTAGAACTATCGGCAAAATACTTTATCGACGCCAGTCAGAATGGAGATCTCACCTATCGAGCTGATAATCCATATTTCTTTGGCGGTGGAGATATTAATAAATCTGAAAGATTTATGCCTGTAACTCCAGTAATAAAGATAAAAAATATAAACAGAAGTGGATTAATCAGGGATGCCCGTAGTGGCAGACATGGCCATACAGTTGTTAATAGGGACAATGCTTACGGTTTTTCTGCTTTAGGGCTAGATATCACCCTGACCACCCTGAAGCTGGTTTAAGGGGCTTAAATTTAGTTTTAGAAGATAGAAATATTAATGGAGAGGCTATAACTTATGGTTATATCAATGCCCTGCATTTCTACGGTATAGATGGTACTGATTCAGATCTATTAAATGATTATCATAAGATAGCTCAAGACGAAGCTGAACTTGTAATAGAATTTTTAAAGGAAGAGCTTGAAGGTATGAGAGATGCTGAATTTATTGGGATTGCCGATGAATTCTATGTCAGAGAAACCAGACATTTCATAACTGAAAATCAGTTAGATATTAAAGATCAATTAACAGCCAATATTCCTCAAGATACTGTTGCTCTTGCTTCTTATCCTCTGGATTATCAGAGTTATGCTCCAGGAGCAGGTGGGTTTGTCTATTTCAATCCTGGTGTCTATGGCAAGCCATTAAGTAGCTTAATACCTGTTGATTTTGATAATTTACTGATTGTTGGTAGAAGCAGCGGTCAGTCTTCAATCGCCCATTCATCTGGAAGAATAGTTCCAAATGGTATGGTGGCAGCTGAAGGTGCAGGTGTTACTATAGCTAAAGCGCTAGCAAATAATATTACACCCCATGAAGTTGCAGAGTCTCCAGATATAATGGCAGAAATTCAGTCTATTACAGGTCTTTCCGGTCAAATTAATTCAAGAAATATCAGAAATCTGCAAAGAGAGATTGTAGACCAGGAATATATTGAACCTGTTTCTGAACTACTTTCCTGGGGATTAATAGTTGGAGGTTATGATAATAACTTCCGGTTAAATGAGACTTTAGCTGAAAGGACTTTTGTTTATTTACTCTTAAATGGCTTTAAAAATCGTAATGCTAATGTTGAATATGCAAGCTTATCAAGCCACCTTTCTGCAATTAGTTCTACTGATGAGCAGATAAAGTATGCTAAAGTTGAAGAAATCATTGAAATAATTGGTGATTATGCTCCAGACATAGATAATCAGGAGTTTATTGAGATATTAAATAACTGGAAAACTAATTATACTATTGATAATAGCTACAACTTAGCAAGAGGCCAGATTTATCATTTAACAACTGATATCTTAAATAAATTCCAACTTTCTGAAAAACTAAAACTATATAGAAATAAATAAAGAAAAAGCCTGCAATTTCTAAATAATTGCAGGTTCTTTTTATTTCCTAATAAAATCTATTATTTTTTCTGCACAGAGTTCTCTTTCAGACCCATCATTAATGACATGTGGTGAATTCTCAAAAACTTCTAACTTTACTGGGCCATTTAATTGATCATAGATCTCTTCTGCTGCTTTTAATGGCACTATTTTATCTTCTTTAGAAGCTATAATCAAAGAAGGCACCTTAATATTTGATATAATTTTTCTAGTTCCTAACATTAGTTTATGTAATTCAGCAGACTGGTTGGAATAATGATACCGATAATAATCTTCAGTTAATAGCCTCTCTTCTTCTGTTTCTGAATTGTCAAGACTCTCCTGGTAACTATCCTGCTCCATTTTAAGATTAAATATTTTCAACAAATGAGTTATTGGCAATTTTTTATCTGTTGCATAAAGAGCCGGGGCAATTAAAACCATCTTTTTTAATGGAAAACCACTGGCTATCTGCAAAGATAATAAGCCTCCCATTGATAAACCAGCAACAATTATTTTATCAAATTTTATCCTCAAATCCAGATACGAATCAATAGCTGCTCTTAACCAATCTTTTGCACCAGTGCTTCTAAAATCAGCTGCATTTGTACCATGACCGGATAATCTTGGAATCGAAACAGTCATATCAAGCTGTTCGTTGAGTGCACGGCCTAAATAATCCATATCACCTGGATGCCCAGTAAACCCATGCAGGATAAGTATGGCCTTATCAGGTTCAGAACCATCATAATATCTTGCTCTGGCAATCTCTTTTACTTCTCCAATCTTTTCAACCGGCAATATCAACATTCCCACCCTCCATCTATAACTAATATATTCTGATATTAATTATACTTTAACATAAACAAAGAATCAAACTTATATTTGTAAATATTATTACTGAATGATCTCTATATCGAGACTGGGGAGATACTGGGGTGGTACTGGGGTGGAATTAAATTGGGGTAGGGTTGATGTAGGGTTGGTGTAGGGTTGAAACTGTACTGAAGATATCTCAATTATAGAGCTAAAATAAAAATAGGAGCTAATTAATTAGTAATTAGCCCCCTCATGAAAATAAAATTTAATTAGATTTAAAATGTTTGATTAACTGACGGGAAATTGGAATTGCAACGATTGCTCCAATAGACATCTGGCCGTAATCTATAATAATTTCTGGTAAGACTGCAGCCCAGCTGATTAAGAAACCTTTAGTTAATCCATAACCAATAATCATAATATGGCCACCAATCAAAATAGCCAAAATAACTTTTTTGAGATCTGTTTCTCCTCCTGCTATTCGACCGACCACATATCCTTCAAGACCTTTTATAACAAAAGTAAATGGAGCCCAAATCGAATATCCTAATAATACATCAGTAATAGCTGAACCAAATGCACCGGCAACTCCACCTGCTTTACCGCCAAAAGTCAAAGCAACAACATAAATTGCAATTTCACCTAAATTAAAATATGATGAACTAGGACCTGGAACTGCAATGAATGTAGCAACTGATACAAACGCCACCATTAAAGCCTGCATCGCAATTAATCTTGCTGGATTTGAACTGTAATCATACTCATTAAAAGCTGAAATCATATTTTTCCCTTCCATTGAAACTTCCTCCCTGTTAAATAATTTGTAATTCGATTAATGTAGTGATACGATATTGTTAAGTAATATGATAACTAATACAAAATAAAGATAATTTGTCTCTGAGACATATATAGTATTACACAATATTATTGTATTGTCAATAGTAATACAATATAAAATAATAGTTAATTATATTATTTATTTATGGGGGGATAGAGATGAAAGAAATCTGGGAAAGTATAAGTATTGAGAGAAATAGTTCAAAACCTATCTATCAGCAGGTATATAATCAGATTAAATTATTAATCTTAGATAGAAGAATATCAGCAAATAGTCAGTTACCCGCTATAAGAAAAATGGCTAATAGTCTTGATATCAACCCAGCTACAGTGGTGAAAGCCTATGAGGCTTTAGCAGAAGAAGAATATATTTATAAAAAAGTAGGAAGTGGAAGTTTTGTAGCTCCAATCCAGGAAGATAGTTTGTATCACAGAACAGATAAAGAGGAAGATTCACTGGAAATGCTAGGATATGGGCAGGTTGAAATCGCTGAAGATATTAACTTTGCCAGTGCTACCCCGTCTTCTTCCCTCTTTCCTGTTGAAGATTTTAAAAAAGCTATCAATCAAGTTTTAGATAGAGATAAAGGAGAGGCTTTCACCTATCAGAAAAGTCAGGGATATTATCCTTTAAGGGAGTCTATTCAGAAATATTTCAACAAAAATAATATGTCTATTCCAGTAAATGAAATTCAAATTGTATCAGGTGCACAACAGGCAATTGATTTACTGGTTAAGATATTTTTAGACTATGGTGATTCCGTTCTTATTGAGGAACCTACCTATCCAGGAGCTATTTCAGCATTTAAATCCCGGGCAGCAGAGATAGATACATTACCTACTATGGAAGATGGAATAGATTTAGATCTACTTGAAAGCAAACTGTCAAAAAAGAATTATCGATTATTATTTACAATGACCAGTTTCCAAAATCCGACAGGGATCTGCTGGTCAGAAGCCAAAAAAAAGCGACTAATTGAACTGGCAGAGCAGTACAATTTAATTATCATTGAAGATGATTGTCTCAGTGAATTATCTTATAATGGTCATTCATATTTACCGCTTAAAGCATATGATAAATCAGGTCAGGTCATCTATATTAAGAGTTTTTCTAAGATATTTATGCCAGGCTTAAGACTAGCTTTTCTAACTCTGCCTGATAAATACCGTTC
>CAYONR010000094.1:0-5758 GCA_964405365.1 uncultured Halanaerobiaceae bacterium | reverse complement strand
CAAAAGGTAAATTAATGGTCGATGGAGGAAATCCTCTTAGAATTGGAACTTTTGAGAAGCTTAAAGAGGAAGGTGGCAGCAGTGAATAAAGAGTTTTTATTGAACAGATTTGGTAGAACTTTATTAACACTTGTGGGTGTTTCAATAATTGCATTTATGATTCTACATTTAGCTCCTGGTGATCCTGCCAGGATAATGTTAGGACAGTTTGCTACAGAAGAAAATATTGAAATTTTCAGAGAGCAACATCACTTAAATGAACCATTACCAGTGCAGTATGGAGCTTGGATTAGAGGGGTTATTCAGGGGGATTTTGGATATTCTATTAGATATAACAGGCCTGTTCATGAGCTGATATGGACCAGAATGTGGCCGACTTTAACTTTAACAGTATCGGCTTTGGTTCTGGCGGTGATATTAGGATTTACTCTTGGAATTCTGGCGGCAATCAAAAGAAATAGTTGGCTGGATTATATAACAACTATTCAGGCGATGTTCTGGATATCGATCCCAGCTTTCTGGTTAGGTATTTTATTTCTTTACTTTTTTGGGCTCCGGCTCCGCTGGTTTCCAATTGGCGGGATGGCTGGAGTAGCTTCGCTGGTTCTTCCAGTTCTTGCACTGGGTCTTAGAGAAGAAGCCTGGTTTGCCCGGCCAATGAGGTCTGAGATGCTAGAAGTTTTAAGTCAGGCCTATATTAGATCAGCCCGGGCCAGGGGAATCAAAGAGCGGGTGATCATTGCCAGGCATGCCCTCCGCAATGCGCTGATACCACTTGTAACGATGATTGCGCTAAGATTGCCCTGGATAATCGGTGGAAGTGTTGTTATTGAAGTTGTATTTGCCTGGGGCGGTATGGGCTCATTATTAGTCAATAGCGTTCTTTCTAGAGATTTTCCAGTCGTTCAGGCAATTTTGCTTTTAATTTCTTTTGCAGTGGTTATGGCAAACTTACTTGCCGATTTATTATATTCTGTAATTGATCCCCGTATAAGATTGGAGGACTAAATGATGGAAGATACCCTAACATACGAAGAGATAAAAAAAGATATAGATAATTTGAAACAGGAAAAGACGAGCCAATTGTCCTTGGTCTGGTCTAGATTCAAAAGAAATAAACTAGCATTAATTGGCGGTATCATTGTTTTAATCATGGTTTTATTAGCGGTTTTTGCTCCTTTTCTGGCTCCTCATGATCCTTATAGGACTGCGCCTTTAAGAAGGCTTGAAGCTCCATCATTTGACCATCCTTTAGGAACAGATGCAATGGGTAGAGATATGCTTTCTCGGCTTATATATGGTGCCAGAGTAGAGCTTTCAATAGGAATATTAATTATTCTTTTTGAAGGTACTATCGGGATAACAATGGGACTACTGGCAGGTTATTTTGGTGGCTGGGTTGATAGTGTTATTATGCGGCTTGTCGATATTTTAAGATCGTTTCCAGTTATCATTCTGGCTATGGCTATTGCTGGAATTTTAGGTCAGGGTGTATATAATGTCGTTATTGCATTAGGGATTGTCGGCTGGACAACATTTGCCAGAATGGTGAGAAGTAAGATCTTATCTATCAAAGAAAGCGATTATGTTGAGGCAGCCAGGTCTATTGGGGAATCTACTCCATCGATTATAATTAGATATATTTTGCCTAATGCTGTATCAACTGCAATAATTATGGTCTGTATCATGATGCCTACAGCTTTAATAGCAAGTGCGACTTTAAGCTTTTTAGGACTTGGAGTACAACCGCCAATAGCTTCCTGGGGTTCAATAATTTCAGCTGGTAGAGATTATTTGCTTCAGGCTCCATGGATTTCAACAACTGCTGGACTATTTATAATGTTTACTGTTTTAGGATTTAATTTTATTGGCGATGGGCTGCGGGATGCTTTTGATCCAACAGCTGATAGATCGTAGGACTGGAGGCGAAGAGATAATGTCACCAATACTTGATGTAAATGATTTGTACTTATCCTTCTCTACAGAAGAAGGAGAATTAGAAGCGATAAATGGTTTAGATTTAGAAGTTGAACAGGGCAAAATTCATGGTTTGATTGGCGAGACTGGTTGCGGTAAAAGTGTTACTGGTCGAACGATTCTTGGACTTTTTGATAGCAATACCATGATAAAAGGTGGAGAAATTTTATATAATGGCGAAGATCTTTTATCCAAGACCCAGCATGAACTGCAGAGAGATTATCGCGGCAATGAAATAGCGATGATATTTCAGGATCCAGGCTCGTCATTAAATCCTGTATTTAAAATTGAAGATCAGTTAGATGAGGTTTTAAGAATTTATCAGCCCGGGAATAAAGCTGAAAGAAAAAAGAAGATGATAGAAGCTTTAAATAGTGTTAAGTTGCCGGACCCTGAAAGATTATTAAAAAAATATCCTCATCAGCTTTCTGGCGGTATGAAACAGAGGGTAATGATTGCTTTAAACCTGGCCTGTCAGCCCTCTCTTTTGATTGCAGATGAGCCAACAACTGCTCTAGATGTTTCGATTCAGGCTCAGTTTATCAATGTATTAAAAGAACTTCAAAAAGAGATTGATATTACAATTTTATATATAACCCATGATATGGCGGTAGTAAGTGAGATTTGCGATCAGGTCTCTGTAATGTATGCCGGCAAGATAGTTGAGAATGTACCGATGGAAGACTTATTTAATAATCCTGTTCACCCGTATAGTAAATTATTGGTTAGTTCAGTTCTTGGACCTGATACCAGCATTGACAATCTTGTTGAGATATCTGGTTCTGTTCCAAGATTAATTAATCCTCCTCCAGGTTGTAGGTTCCATCCGAGGTGTGAGCATGCTAAGCCAGAATGTAAAGAAGAACCACCGATTTTAAAGGAAGTAGCTCCTGGTCATCAGGTAGCCTGTTATAAGGAGGATTTATCATGAATTCAGCAGATGTAATTTTGCAGGCAGAGAATATCCAGAAAATCTTTCCCAGTAAAGAAGGAGATGTACGAGCTGTTGATGGTGTAGATTTAGAATTGAAATCTGGTGAAGTATTTGGTCTGGTAGGTGAATCTGGTTGTGGTAAATCAACGCTTTCCAGGTTGCTACTTAGACTTTTAGACTCCAGTGGAGGGAACATAAAATTTAAAGGAGAAGATATCACCGGATTTGATAAGAAGCAATTAAAGATGTTAAGAAGACAGATGAGTCTTGTCTTTCAGGACCCCCATACTTCGCTTAATCCTAGAATGACAATATATGATAATCTGGCCAGGCCCTTTAAAATTCATGATTTAGCAAAAGGGCGAGAAGAGATCACTGTTAAAATTGTCAGGTTATTAAAAAGCATGGGACTTCAGGCGGAACATATGATCCGTTATCCCCATGAATTATCTGGCGGCCAGAAACAGAGAGTAGTTGTAGCCAGGGCTCTTGCTGTTGATCCTGAAGTTGTCTTTTTAGATGAACCCACATCGGCACTGGATGTTTCAGTACAGGCTAAAATCTTAAAGTTGCTGGCTAAAATAAAAGAGGAGAAGAATTTAACTTACTTTTTTATTTCCCATGATATTAATTTGATCAGAGTTATCTCAGATAGGATAGGAGTTATGTATCTCGGAAGAATGGTGGAACAGGGTGAAGTCGATGAAATGTTTAAAGAGCCGTTACATCCATATACTAAAGGATTATTTAGCTCAGTTCCTGAACCGACACCGGACAGAAAATTAGACTCAGTTTTAATGGGTGAAGTACCCAGCCCGGTAAACCCACCGGCTGGCTGTCATTTTCATCCCCGTTGTCCAGAAAAGATGCCTATCTGTGATCAAGAAAGTCCTGCTTATAATTATCGGAAGGGGAGAAAAGTCGCCTGTCATTTATATAATTTAGATTAAATAAAATTCTAAGAGATTAAGTTACCAATTTGAGGAGGTGGTTTAACTAATAAAAGTCAAAAGTTTGTTAGATTTAATCAATTTAAAACTTAGGAGGGATTAATTTGAAAAAATTAAGTATTATTTTAGCATTGAGTTTAGTTCTTGGCCTTGTTGTAATGGCGAATGGAGAAGTTATGGCCCGAGATGTTGTTAGGATTTCAATTCAGTCAGAGCCTTCAAGGCTTAATCCAGTTACCAGAGAGGATACTGAAGCAGGTTTTGTTCTTAGCATGATTCATGATCCTTTAATTGAACTGGATTCTGAAGGTAA
The DNA here is from genome assembly GCA_964405365.1 of uncultured Halanaerobiaceae bacterium. Lineage (GTDB taxonomy): Bacteria > Bacillota > Halanaerobiia > Halanaerobiales > Halarsenatibacteraceae > Halonatronomonas. The sequence continues at coordinate 1,584 of CAYONR010000094.1, read as the reverse complement.
TTACACTACTGAAGGTGCAGTTGCTGAGGATTATGAGATATCTGAAGATGGAACTGTCTATACTTTTTATATTAGAGAAGGGATTACTTTTCATGATGGCAATGAATTAACTGCTGAAGACGTTAAGTTTTCATATGAGCAGTTTATGGATGAAGAGATGGGCTCACCTCATCACAGTTATTATCAGGGGGTTGAAGAGTTAAATTTACTTGATGACTATACACTGGAAGTAGTTCTTGAGAGTCCTGATGTTGCATTTTTAACTACTGCTCGTTTAAGAGGTCATGTAATGCCTAAGGAATATATAGAAGATGTTGGCTGGGAAGCTTATGAGAGAAATCCAGTCGGTAGTGGCCCTTATAGATTTGTAGAGCATCATTCAGGTTCATTCATAGAACTGGAAAGAAATGAAGATTTTTGGCACCATGTAGCTGAAATTCCTAATTTAGAATTCCGTTTTTATCCAGAAATAAGTACAGCTGTTATGGCATTAGAAGCAAAAGAGATTGATTTTATTGCTGAATTGCCTGCAGACGAATATAATAGTTTAAAAAATAATCCAGCTGCTGAGCTAAAGTTTGGTTCTTTTGAAATCTTTCAGGACCATAGAATAGTATTTAACAAGAGAGATGACTCTATCTTCTCAGATAAGAGATTAAGACAGGCTGTTGCTTATGCTATTAATAGAGAAGAACTTATAGCTTTAACCCGTGGAGATTTAGCAGTTCCTGCTGTAGGTAGAGTTCCAGGATTCCATGCAGCATCTGCATCTAATGCAAATGCCTATGAGTATAATCCTGATAGAGCTAGAGAATTATTAGAAGAAGCCGGGTATCCAGATGGATTTGAAACTGCTATTTATGCTCCCTCAGGTTATCGTGAGAGGGTAATGGAATCTGAACAGATTCAGCAGCAGTTAGCTGAAGTTGGTATTCAAGCTGAAGTGGTTACTCTTGAGTGGGGTACCTATCTAGATGCAACGGGTGAAGGTGAAGCTCCTATCTTTAGAGAAAGATGGTCAGCTACAGCGCCTGATCCATTTAGCTTTATTGAAAACTGGCATTCAGAGTCCAGCTGGAATCCTATCTTTGGAGTTTATCATAATGAAGAAGTAGATGAATTAATCAATCAAATTAGAGTTGAAACTAATACTGAAAGACGCTGGGAGCTATTTAGAGAGGTTCAGGAAGTGGCAATGGAAGATGTTCCTTCCTATCCATTATACTGGCCGATTGATGGTTTAGCTTATAATGATCAGCTCAATATTCCTGAAGACTTATTTAATGATTTTAGAAATCCAATTTCCCATATTAATTTATGGAGTTTTGAGTAAGTCTTACAGCTAAAAAGATTAAAGGCCCTGATTGTTGTATTCAGGGCCTTTTTCCTGTTATAGCTCTAAATCTACAAAGTTTCGAGGATCCAGAAAAATACGATTATAGGAAATTGACCAGTGAAGATGGGGACCTGTTGAAAAACCAGTTGAGCCAACAGCTCCTATCTCTTCACCTTTTGAGATATAGTCTCCCTTTTCAACAAATAATTCGTTTAAATGCAAATATGATGAGTAGATATTCCAGCCAT
>CAYONR010000093.1:0-5817 GCA_964405365.1 uncultured Halanaerobiaceae bacterium | reverse complement strand
CTTTTGGGAATTTACGAAGTTTCAACCCAAAAGCCATATTATCATATACATTCATATGTGGGTAAAGGGCATAGTTCTGAAATACCATAGCAATATCTCTATCTTTTGGCGGAACATCATTTACAACTTTATCAGCTATCTCAATCTCCCCACTTGTTATCTCTTCTAAACCTGCCACCATTCTAAGAGTGGTCGATTTACCACAACCAGAAGGTCCTACTAAAACTAAAAATTCCTTGTCTCTAATCTCTAAGTTAGCATCATCTACAGCCACCACATCATCAAATTGTTTTGTCACATTTTTCAAAGTTACATTCGCCATTAAGTAAATCCTCCTTATAAATATTTATTTGGTTGAATCATTTTCTACTAATTTAGGTTCATATATCTCCACTTCTCCAGAAACAGAATCAGTTTGAATACCATTTATTAAGCTTAAAACCGCATTTTTTGCCATATCATATAAAGGTTCTTTAATAATTGTTAATTTCGGGTTAGATATTTTAGAAATTATATCTTCTCCACAACCAATCACTTCAAAGTCCTCTGGTAGTAACCAGCCACCAGTTTTAATAGATTCAATCAAACCAATTGCTGCAATGTTTGATGTAACAAAAATACCTGCTGGTATATCTATTTTATTTACTAGTTTAAAAAATGATTCATATCCATCATCTCTTGTATTTATACCAGTTACAATTTCAGGTTTAATATCATGTTCCGTACATTTTTTAATAAAACCTTTTAATTTTTCCTGTTCAATATAATCATTTTCTTCTCCAATCATAATTACTGGTGTTATTCTTTGGTTTTTTTTAAATAACTTTTCTGCAGCAATAACTCCACTCTTATTATGATCTATTAAATGAGAAGTTAAAACTACCTCTTCAAGTAGTTTATCAATCAATACAATTTTTTCACCTTTATCCAGACCTAATTGTATCAATCTTCCTGTTGTAGGAGTTTCTCCTAAAACTATTATACCATCAATTTTATCTTCGGATAACATTTTTAAATAATTATCAGTTTTACTTAAATCATTCTTTGTATTACAAATCAACATTTGGTAGCCCTGTTTTTCAAGCTCCTCTTCGACTGTATTAATTATTTTAATGCTTGAATCATTTTCTAAAACCGGTAATAATAAAGCTATTATTTTAGTTCTCTGTTCTGCTAGACCTTTAGCTAATCTATTTGGACTGTAATTATATTTATCTGCTAACTTTAAAATTTCTTTTCTTTTTTCTTCACTAACACCTGCTTTATTATTTAAAGCTCTAGAAACAGTAGATTCTGCCACATCAGCTATTCTTGCCAGATCTTTTAATGTTAAAGCCAAAAATTCACCCCCATTACGCAAGCGCTTGCGAACAGAATAAAAAAACGTCTAATATATATATTCGTTCTTCAGAGAAGAATTCCTCCCTGAAGAACAAACTTTTTTTATTTTTCTGCTATGACTACTTCATCACTTTCATCAGTCTCACTTAATTTCACTTCAATAATTTCTTTTTTAGATGTAGGTATATTTTTACCAACAAAATCTGCTCTAATTGGTACTTCCCTATGGCCTCTATCTACTAATACCGCTAATTGTATAGCGGCAGGACGCCCTAAATCTATTAAAGCATCCATAGCAGAACGTACCGTTCTACCTGTATAAATTACATCATCAACTAATATAACTATTTTATCATTGATATCAAAAGGTATCTCAGTATTATGAACAATAGGTTGACTTGATATTTGAGATAAATCGTCTCGATATAATGTTATATCAAGTTCACCGCAAGGCACTACCTTATTTTCAATCTTTTCTATTTTTCTAGCAATTCTTTTAGCCAGGGGCACTCCCCTTGTCTTTATACCAACCAGCACAACATCTTGAATGCCTTTATTTTTTTCTAAAATTTCGTGGGCCACTCTGGTTAGTACTCTATCAACATCTTCTTTATCAGCTAAAGTTTTAATATTAGTTACATTATCGCTCAATTTATTTCGCTCCTTTTAAAATTATTTCTAAATCAACTTCTTTAACTTTATCAAATCTAAAATCAGCATGTCCTACTCTTTCATCTGGGCCTATTCCTACAGAAAGCATATGAGCAGCATTAGCTGCATCTATTCCTGCTTCAGCATCTTCAAAAACTATACATTTTTCTGGAGCTAGACTCATTTTTTTTGCTGTATACAAAAATAAATCTGGAGCCGGCTTCGGATTCTCTACACTATGACCATCTGAAATCGTTTCAAATATATCCTCTATATTTAATGCAGAAATAACTGTATTAGCATTTTTACTGGAAGATGCAATGGCTAACTTAAACTTTTTATCTAAAGCACTTTTAATTAAATCCTTAGCTCCAGGCAACAAATCATTTTCTCCCATATCTTTTAAATATTCCTGGTAATAACCATTTTTCTTATCCATTAATCTTTTCATTTCTTCTTCAGGTAATTCTTTGCCATCAAGAATTATCTCTAAAGACCGTCTTCTAGAAACGCCTCTCAATTTTTCATTAGTCTCTCTATTAAACTCGAAGCCTTCTTCATCAGCCATCCTTTGCCAACTTTGATAATGATACTCTGATGTTTCAGTTATTACACCATCAAGATCAAATATAATTCCTTGATAATCTTTGCTCATATATATCTCTCCTTTTACGGTAATTTTATGCTAAAAATCACTTTTTCATTATCATCTTCAGTCGCCTGCCATATCTCAATTCTATCTGCAGAAGAAATCAAAGGTTTTTCCTGTCCATCTATCAATTCACATAAGTTAGAAAAATCATATTTAGCAATTTCTTTATTAACTAATGAATTATTAACAACTGTAATATGATATCTCCATTCTTCATAATCTTGAATAGTAGATAAATTTAAATTTTTAAGACCAAAATGAATTCTTCTACCCAATTTTATTAGTGATTTTGTTGGCCGTATTTTCAATACTAAAAATCTATCTTCTTTTTGATGAAAACAATTAAAGCTTTTTAGAGCAACATTCACTTTTTCATTCCAGCTATTTATAATTGCTTCAATATAATTAATCGAAGCTTTAACTCCAGATTTTTTTATTCTATCTAATGTAACATGTAGCTCTGGGCGAGACATTTTATCATATATATTATAATTATCAGCAATTATTTTTTGAATTTTAACTGCTTGTTCCTTAACTTCACCACCAGGTATTAAAACTATAAAAAATTCTTTTTCTAAATTGGCAGGCTCCACCATAATATTGCCTCCTAATAATACTCTAATACATCACATTTAATTATTATATCAAAATTCATGAAATGCTGCAAAAATTAAAGATTATATTTATTTTTAATGTTCTCAATAAGTTTATTTATATCATGAAAAGCACTTACATTATTTCTATTAATTAATTCAGACCATATTGATTTAGCCTTACCATTGGTATAATCACGATCTTCAATACTTCTTTTAGCATATAAGTAAATGCATTTATTTTCATAATTTAATAGTTGTTTTAAATTAGCAATATTTCCATGTCCAAAAGGTAAATCAGCAACCAAAATAATATTAGCATTTTTTATCAATTTCCTATTATAATCTAAATCTGCTTCTTCAATATAAGCAAATGGTTCAATTTCAGCTACCTCATATCCGTAACTTTTTAATAATTGCCAATCACTATCGCCTTGATTTAAAACACCAGCTGTTATATTAATATTTAATTTATATAATTTATTTATTATGTTTTGAGCTGATCCTCCACCACAAATAAGGTGAAGACTAAAATCTTTTTTATCTCTATTTTCAAATTTATGTTTATCAGGAATCAAAACAACATATGGCCTCCCAGATAGCACATTCTCTTTAATAGTAACTTCAGCATCATAAACATCTTTAATAGTTTCTTTTGTTAAAACTTCATCTGCATTCCCAATTGAATGAATTTCTCCTTTATTTAAAAGTATTAATTTATTACAATACTGGCTGGCCAAATTCAAATCATGAGAAACAATAACTATAGTTATATCTTTTTTGTTATTTAAATAAGATAATAAATCGAATATCTCACCTTGATAATTTATATCCAAACTCGAAGTAGGTTCATCAAGTAATAAAACATCTGGTTCTTGTGCTAAAGCTCTTGCAATTATTACCCTCTGTTTTTCTCCGCCACTCAAATTTTTCAGAGACCTATCTTTAAACTGGAGTGTATCTGTTAATTTCATGGACTCATTAACAATTTTTCTATCTTCTTGAGTTGTTCTTCCCCAACGATTTTGATAAGGATTTCTTCCCATCATTACTAAATCATATACTGTAAAATCAAAATTAATATTTGTATCCTGAGGCACTACTGAAAGTCTTTTTGCTAAGTCATGAGCAGACAAATCATTTAAATTTTTATAATTTAAGTATATTGAACCTTCATCAGGTTTAATTATTTTAGATAAGTTTTTCAATAATGTTGATTTTCCAGAACCATTAGGGCCTATTATTGCAATAAATTCATTAGAATTAATATATAAACTTAAATCCTTTATTATATTTTGATCTTTATATGCAAATGAAAGATCTTTAATTTCAAGCACAATCTACCAGCCTCCAGATTTATTCTTTCTAAGCAAATAAATAAAGTAAGGTCCTCCAGCTAACGCTGTTATTATTCCAACTGGAATTTCTAATGGAGGCATCAAACTTCTTGCCAACATATCAGATATCATTAAAAATATACCTCCTAAAATTGCAGCAAAAGGTATAAGTTTTCTATTATCAGGGCCAATTAGCATTCTTGCAATATGAGGCATAACTAAACCTATAAACCCTATGCTCCCGCTAACTGAAACTACTGCTGCTGTAATTAAAGTCGCCCCAGTAATTAATATTTTTTTAACTTTTTCAACTTCAACACCTAAAGTTTGGGCATTATCTTCTCCTAATAATATTATATTTAAATCTTTAATATAAAAAAGAATAGGCAATAAACCAACAGTATAATAAGGTAATACAATTCTAATATCATGCCAACTTGTTCCAGCTAAACTCCCCATTAACCAAAACACCACTTTTTGCATATCATTAGTTCCAGTAACCATTATAAAAGAGCGTATTGCATCTAATATAAAACCAGTAGCAACTCCAGCTAGCAAAAAATTCATTACAGGTATTTTATTGCCAACTTTCGAAAGATTATAAACTAATATAACAGTGATTAAAGCTCCAAAAAATGCAAATAAAGGTATAGTATTAAAATAAAATAATGTCCATGTCATATTAAAAATAATTGCTATTGTAGCAGCAGTACCGGCTCCAGCTGATATCCCGACTATATAAGGGTCTACCATTGGATTTCTAATAATACCTTGAAAAACAGCGCCTGCAATAGCTAAAGCAGAACCAACCAAAAAGCTTAAAATCACTCTAGGAAGTCTAATCTGTCTTATTATTACAGAAAATCTGCTCAACTCACCATTAAATGAAAACAAAGAATTAATAGTGGCTCTAATTGGAATTGGAGTACTCCCTATCATTAGTGAAATTAAAAATGTTATGAATAGAGCTATAAAAGAAAATATAAATATTAAATATGTCTTTTTATTCTCCACAAAATTAACCTCCAATTCAAAAACCAAAAATATTCTTTCTATTACATCAATTTTATGTTATAGAATATAATTAGTCAAATTTTATTATTAAATAAAAAAAACACCCTAACTGGGTGTGATAAATGGAGCGGGAAACGGGATTTGAACCCGCGACATTCACGTTGGCAACGTGACGCTCTACCGCTGAGCTATTCCCGCAAATATAAATGGTGGAGGGGAAAGGATTTGA
>CAYONR010000092.1:0-6016 GCA_964405365.1 uncultured Halanaerobiaceae bacterium | reverse complement strand
TGCCCCCGGATTCTTTTAAATGGCAATATTTAGAAGAGAAAGCGAAAGAGATATGTAGAAAGTATAATTTTAAAGAAATTAGGACACCAATTTTTGAATCTACTGATTTATTTATTCGTGGAATTGGTGAATCAACTGATATAGTTGAGAAAGAGATGTATACTTTTGAAGATAAAGGGGGTAGAAGTATAACTTTAAGACCAGAAGGAACTGCTCCTGTAGTAAGGTCTTTTTTGGAAAATAAATTATACGGCAGGGCATTACCTTTTAAGTTTTTTTATTCAGGTCCAATGTTTAGATATGAGCGACCTCAGGCTGGTAGATATAGACAGTTTCATCAGTTTGGTGTTGAGGTATTAGGTAGTGATAACCCTCTAGTTGATGTTGAAATAATAAAATTAGGTATTGATTTCTTAAAAGAAGTGGGATTATCTGATTTTATTGTAGAGATTAATTCAGTAGGTTGTAAAGAATGCAGGCCTGATTACTTAGAAAAACTGAAAAATTATTTTTCTAATGTGGACCAAGAATTATGTGGTGATTGCAAACGAAGAATTAAAACAAATCCTTTAAGGGTTTTAGACTGTAAAGTTGAGAGTTGTCAGGAAATTATTAGCGATGCACCAAAAATAACAGATAATTTATGTGATAAATGTAAAGATGATTTTGAAAAAGTAAAAAATGGCTTAAATAGTTTAATGATTGAATATCAAGAAATTCCAACCCTGGTTAGAGGCTTAGATTATTATACTAATACAGCTTTTGAAATAAAATCAGATGATCTTGGATCACAGGATGCAATTTTTGCTGGTGGCCGTTATAACGGTTTAGTTAAAGAAATTGGAGATAGAGATATACCTGGTGTTGGTTTTGCTTTAGGCCTGGAGAGATTAGAGATTTTATTAGAAGATAAGGAATTAGATATAGAATCAGGTATTGATATTTATATTGTAACTATTGGAGATGAGGCAGAAAGAGAAGGTTTTAAATATCTAAATAAATTAAGAGAAAATGGGATTTATGCGGATAAAGATTACTTTGGCCGCAGTGTTAAAAGTCAGATGAAAGATGCTGACAGAAAAAATAGTAATTACACAATTATTTTAGGTACAGAAGAGTTAGAGTCAGGCAAGGCTACCTTAAGAAATATGAGAAGTGGAGAAGAATTTTCTGTTATTTTAAATGATTTAGCAGAAAAAGTTAAAGATTTACTAGATAATTAGTATATGTTAGGAGTGACAAGATGGAGTCAAATGTAATTGATAAACCTAGAAGTAATAAGAACGAAGATATAAATAAAGATTATATTGATAAAACAGTAGTTATATGTGGTTGGGTACAAAAAAGAAGAGATCATGGATCCTTAATATTTATAGATATTAGAGATAGAAGCGGAATAGTTCAGGTTGTATTTGATCAATCAATTTCTGAGGAAGCCTTTGAGATTGCTGATGATTTAAGATCTGAATATGTTGTTAAGATTGAAGGTAAAGTAAGAGCAAGACCTGATGATAACATTAATCCTGAGATGGCAACAGGGGAGATTGAATTAGAAGGTTATGATATTGAAATTCTTGCAGAATCTGAAACACCGCCATTTTTAATTGAAGATAATGCAGATGTTGGGGAGGACTTAAGGCTTGAATATAGGTATATTGATTTAAGAAGACCTGAAATGCAAGAAGCATTAAAAACAAAACATCTTGTTATGCAAAAGACCAGGCAGTTTTTAACTGAAAGGGGTTATTGGGAAGTTGAAACACCTATTTTAACCCGGAGTACTCCTGAAGGTGCAAGAGATTATCTCGTTCCTAGCAGGGTTAACAAAGGTAAATTTTATGCATTACCTCAATCTCCTCAGTTATTCAAACAGCTTTTGATGTCTTCAGGAATAGAAAAATATTTTCAGATTGCCAGGTGTTTTAGAGATGAGGATTTAAGAGCTAATAGGCAGCCTGAATTTACTCAGATAGATATTGAAATGTCATTCTTTGAACAGGATAAATTCATGTCAGAGATGGAAGAACTGGTTAGAGATATTTTTGCTGTTGGTGATATAGAAGTTGATTTGAATTTTGAGAGGATTACTTATAAAGAAGCTATGGATAATTATGGTAGCGATAGTCCTGATACTAGATTTGGAATGAAAATAAAAGATCTATCTGAAATATTTAATGAAAGTAATTTTAATGTTTTCAGAAATATTGTTAATAATGGCGGTACAGTAAGAGGTATCAAAGTACCTGATGGGGCTGACTTTAGTAGAGGTCAGATAGACAAATTAGAGGATGTTGTTAAGACCTATGGTGCCAAAGGTCTTGCATGGTTTGCATTTACTGATGAAGGAGTAAAATCTCCAATTGCTAAATTCTTATCTGATGAAGAAATTAGCAGTTTAAAAGAAAGACTTGAAGTAGAAAACAATGATCTGGCTTTATTAGTTGCTGCTGACTATAAGACTTCAGTAACTTCTCTTGGCCATTTAAGACTTCACTTAGGAGAAAAACTTAATTTAATACCTGAAAACAGGTTTGACTTTTTATGGGTGATTGATTTTCCTCTATTCCATTATAATGATGAGGAAGATAGACTTGAATCAGAACATCATCCATTTACAGCTCCTAAAGTAGAAGATATTGATTTATTAGATGAAGATCCTCTTAGTGTTAGAGCTGCAGCATATGATATGGTTTTAAATGGCGAAGAGATCGGTGGAGGGAGTAGAAGAATACATAGAAGAAATCTACAGGAAAAAGTATTTAGATTATTAAAGATTTCTGAAGAAGAGGCTGCGGAGAAGTTTGGCTTTTTGTTAAAAGCTTTAGCCTATGGAACCCCCCCACATGGTGGAGTAGCATTTGGTCTTGATAGAATTATAATGATTTTAACAGGTAAAGCCTCTATAAGAGATGTAATTGCTTTTCCAAAAAACCAGAAAGCTGGTTCATTATTAACTAAGGCTCCAGGAGAAGTCAGTAAAAGTCAACTTGAAGAATTAAATCTTAAATTAGATATTTAATATCTTTATAAACCTTGCATTTGTAGTGTTTATATGGTATTATAATTAAAGGAATATTTGGTTCTGCCATGTGCGTGCTGGTTAAAAATTTTGACCAACACTAATTAATAGGGAGCCTGGACTCTGCTCGCGGCGTAAATGCCTTAGATGGACTTATAAACCGAGTAGGAGGGCACCCACCTGGCAGACAGGGATCAAAATTTAAAATCCACACGGCATGGCGGGACTTTATTTCTACTGATTGGGAGACCAATCAGTTTTTTTTATTATAATATGATGTTTATAAGAATGTTTTGCATAAAGCTTTTCTTTTTGGTATCATAAATTCAGGTGAAAAAAATGAATAAAAATAATATGAGAAATAAATTTATGAATAAAAGAGAAGATCTAAGTGATAGTAAAGTTAAATTTAAGAGTAACATGATAGTTAATAATTTCTTGGAAACAGACTTTTATAATAACAGTGATAAAATTTTTGTGTATGTCTCTTATAAAAATGAAGTACAGACTCATCTTTTAATAAAGAAGATGCTAGAAGATAATAAAGATGTTTATGTGCCAGATCCAGATCCTGAAACAAAAGAAATGGAAGCGGTTTTGATTGAACAATTTAATGATTTAACTAAAGGGGCATATGGAATTCTTGAACCAAGTAATTCTGATTTTAAAATTGATCCGTCTTTATTAGATATAATAATTGTACCTGGTCTTGTTTTTTCTTTAAAAGGATTTAGGATTGGTTATGGTGGCGGCTTTTATGACAGATTTTTGGCTCGTGCTCAAGGAAATAAATTAGATCCAATCAAGATTAGTTTTGTTTATGAAGAGTTTTTAATTGATAAAATTCCTATTAATAAATATGATTTACCAGTTGATTTTCTTATGACTGAGGGAAAAATAATTAATTGTAAAGAATATAGGAGAAATTAAGATGGATTTATTTTCTAATAAACAGAAAAATAGTGATACAAATAAACCACTTGCTTATAGAATGCGACCTAAAGATTTTTCAGAAATATATGGTCAGGAAAGTATCATTGGTGAAGGGAAATTATTAAGAAGAATGATTGAGTCTGATAGATTGCAGTCACTAATACTATATGGTCCTCCTGGTACCGGAAAGACTAGCTTGGCAAAAATTATTGCTGATCATACTGATTCAGATTTTGTGAAACTTAATGCAGTTACTTCAGGGGTTAAAGATTTAAGAGAAGTGATTAAAAAAGGTGAGAACAATATTAAATTATATAACCAAAGAACGATTCTATTTATAGATGAGATTCATAGATTTAATAAGTCGCAACAGGATGCCTTATTACCATCTGTTGAAGAAGGAACAATAATAATGATTGGTGCTACAACAGAGAATCCTTATTTTGAAGTTAATTCCCCTTTATTATCCAGAAGCAGGGTTTTTAAATTAGAGCCTTTAGAAAAAGAAGATATTAAAAAGATTATAAAGCAGGCATTAGAGGATAAAGAAAATGGTTTAGGTGATTATCAGATTAATATTGATGAGAGGGCAATTGATTTTTTGGCTGATGGGGCTAATGGTGATGCGCGAGTTGCTTTAAATGGTCTGGAAATTGCTGTTTTTTCTACTCCAACAAGTAGTGAAGGTTCAATTGTTTTAGATAAAGAGATAATTGCTGAAAGCCTTCAGGAAAAAATAGTTAAGTATGATAAAGATGGAGATAGACATTATGATGTGATTTCTGCTTTTATTAAAAGTATTAGAGGTTCTGACCCAGATGCTGCCCTTTACTGGTTAGCATTAATGCTAGAAGCCGGTGAAGACCCTATGTTTATTGGCCGGCGGTTAATTGTTCATGCCTCTGAGGATATTGGGATGGCAGATCCTGGTGCTTTACAAATTGCAGTAAGTGCTGTTAGAGCTCTTGAATATATAGGTATGCCAGAGGCTAGAATTCCTCTTGCTCAGGCTACAATTCATTTAGCATCTGCGCCTAAGAGTAATTCAGTTATTGAAGGTATTGATAAAGCTTTGCAATTTGTTAAAAATAATGATTATAGTGAGGTGCCTACTCATTTGCGAGATAATCACTATTCTGGATCTAAAGATTTTAATCACGGCGAAGGTTATAAATACCCACATAATTATGATAAAAATTATATTAAACAAACCTATTTGCCAGATAAATATAAGGATCTTGAATTATATAGTCCTGATGGGCAGGGACGCGAGAAGAAAGTAAGAGCTTTTTTAAATGATTTAAAGAGATTTACTAATGGTGGTGATTTATCTGAATAAAGGCGAAGAATATAAAACTGTTAATACTTCTGAAGAAATATTTAATAAAGTTAAAGATAGTAAGTTTTATGGTATTGCTAAAAATTGTAGCAGTATTAGTTTGGCTGAAGAACTTATTAGTAATGTTAAAGAGAAGCATTCAGATGCATCTCATAATGTAAGTGCTTATAGAGTATATGATGTTAATAATACAATTGAATATTCAGATGATGATGGTGAACCTGCTGGTTCTTCAGGAAAACCAGTTTTACAACAGATTTCAACAGGTGATTTGTTAAATACAGTTGTGGTTGTTACAAGATATTTTGGCGGGACTAAGTTAGGTATAGGTGGTTTAATAAGGGCTTATGGAGATACTGCAAAGCTAGCTATAAAGGCAGCAGGAATAAAGAAACTTGTTTTATATAAAAAATTAAAGTTTAAAGGTCCTTATGATAATATTGGAGATGTTTTAGGGCAGTTAGAAAAATTCAAAGCAGATATACAGAATCAAGGTTATGAAGAAGGTGAATTTGTTATTCACGCTGTTATGAAGTATAATATTGTTAATAATTTAATTAAAGCTATAAAAAAAATTACATCAGACAAAATTAAAATTATTATTGAGGATTCTTTTTACCTATAATAATTAATAAAATATTTGACAGATATTTTATTCTGTGGTAGACTTAATCCGAGGATAAAACTCAAGTATGGGGTGGTATTAAAATGAAAATTTCTACAAG
>CAYONR010000091.1:0-6025 GCA_964405365.1 uncultured Halanaerobiaceae bacterium | reverse complement strand
CTTCCTGATGCAGATTTAAAAATTTTTTTAACTGCAACACTTGAAGAAAGAGCTAAAAGAAGGTATTATGATTTAGTGGAGAAAGAAATTGATATAGATATAGCTGAGGTTGAAGAAAAAATTAGAATTCGAGATGAAAAAGACTCAAATAGAGAACATTCTCCATTAAGAGAAGCTGAAGATTCATATAAGATAATATCTGATGATTTAAGTCCTGAAGAAGTAGCAGATAAAATTATATCTCTACTGGAAGGTGGCGGTTAATTTGGCTGACTTAATTTATAATGCTACTAGAAATTTATTTAAGTTATATGCCAGGTTAATTATGAGAGTTGAAGTAACTGGAAGTGAAAATATTCCGGAAACAGGACCGCTGGTTGTTATGTCTAATCATATTTCTTATTTAGATCCGCCATTAATTGGTGCAATTATGCCTCGGAAAATTCATTATATGGCAAAAGCTGAACTATTTGAGAATAAAGTCATTGGTGCATTTTTGAAGAAATTAGGAGCATTCCCTTTAAAAAGAGGAACAGGAGATAGTAGGGCTTTCCGGAAAGCTATCAAAATTTTAAGGAGTGAAGAGGTTTTAGGTATTTTTCCAGAAGGCACCCGCTATCCAGAAGGTTCTCCAGGAGAGCCTCATTCTGGATCCGTTATGTTTGCAATTATGGCAAAGACTCCAATTTTACCAATGGCTATTAAGAATATTAAGAGGAAGGGTAGACCAAAAGTTATAATTGGCGAACCCTTAGTTTTAGAAGAATATTTCGGTAAAAAGTTGAAAAAAGAAGAAAGAGAAGAAGTTGCAAATCGGGTTATGTCTGAAATAATTTCTCTATTAAATGAATAAATTAGAAAAATTTCTGTTTTTAAGCAGGAATTATAGAACGAATAGAGAAAAGTATAAAAGGGCATGGTTAGGATTTGAAAGGGGGTGAAGGTTCTGGAGATAACGACTGCTGAAGAAGCCGGGTTTTGTTTTGGTGTAAAAAGAGCTATTGATATGGCTATGGAAGCAGTTCAAGGAGAAAGTGATATCAAGGTCTACACTCTGGGACCGATTATTCATAATCCGCAGGTCGTTGAAAAATTAGAAAAGCTTGGAATCAGATCTGTGGAAGATTTGAGTGCAATTGATTCTGGCGTAATAATTATTCGCTCCCATGGAGTTGAGCCAAAAACGATTGAAGAGGCTAAAAATAAAGGTCTGACAATCTTAGATGCTACCTGTCCTTATGTTAAAAAAGCACAAAAAAATGCTCAACTCTTAATGGAAGAAGGTTACCAGACTCTGATTTATGGAGATCAGAATCATCCTGAAGTAAAAGGGATTTTAGGAGCTACTGATTATAAAGCATTAATTATTGAAGATAAAAGAGATCTTGATGAAATTGATCTGCAAAGCAGGATTGGAATAGTAGCACAAACTACAAAATCACCTGCCTCTTTTAGAGAGCTTATTGGCTTATTATTAGAGAGGGTTAAAGAGTTGAAGATTTACAATACTATTTGCAATACAACTCAGGTGAGACAATCAGGTGCTGAAAATCTTGCTGATGATGTTGAAATAATGTTTGTTATTGGTGGATTTAATAGTGCTAATACTAATAGATTAGCAGAAATTTGTTCAAATACAGGGACTCCTACATATCATATAGAAACTGCTGATGATATTGAATGGAGTTGGCTAGAAAAAATAAATAAAATAGGTATTACAGCTGGGGCATCGACCCCAGATTGGTTAATAAAGGAGGTCATTCAGGTAATGAGTGAAGAAAAAAAAGACTTAGAAATTGAAGAAAAAGCACAGGAAGAGATTGAAGAATCAGAAACAAAAGAAGAGAATGATGAGGTGGTTGAAACCCAAGAGGAGCCAAAAGCTGAAGAAGCTGAGGTTACTGAAGAGGTTGAAGAAGCCAAAGAAGTAAAAGAAGAGAATGATGAGGTGGTTGAAACCAAAGAGGAGCCAAAAGCTGAAGAAGCTGAGGTTACTGAAGAGGTTGAAGAAGCCAAAGAAGTAAAAGAGGAAGAAACAGAAGAGGAAGAAACAGAAGAGGAAGAAGTTTTTCAATACAGTGATAATGATATAGCTAACCTTGAAAAAGGTCAGACTGTAGAAGGTACTGTTGTTGAAATAAATGATCAGGGCGTCTATGTTGACGTTAATTATAAAACTGATGGTTTTATTCCTTTAAGAGAATTAAGCAATAGTGATGTTTCTGATCCTCATGATGAAGTTTCTTTAGATGAAAAAATAAAAGTTGTTATTCTAACCCTTGAAGATGACGAGGGTAACATGATTCTTTCTAAGAAGAGAGCTGATCAGGAAGTAGCCTGGGATGAAATCGAAAAGATTCATGAGAATGATGAAATAATTGAAGCAGAAGTTAAAAAAGAAGTTAAAGGCGGTCTTGTCGCCGATGTTGGCTTAAGAGGCTTTATCCCTGCTTCTCATGTTTCAATAGGTTATGTAGAAGATTTATCTGACTTTGTTGGTAAAACTCTAAATTTGAAGGTTATTGAAGTTGATAGGAATAATAATAATGTTGTTCTCTCTGCAAAGAAAGTTATGGAAGAAGAGAGAGCAGAAGCAAAAGAAGAAACTCTTGAAAATCTGGAAAAAGGTCAGGAAATCACTGGTAAAGTAACTAAACTTGTTGATTTTGGAGCTTTTATTGACATTGGTGGAATTGAAGGTCTGCTTCATATTTCTGAAATGTCATGGGGTAGAATTGATCATCCTTCATCAGTATTAAACGAAGGTCAAGAGGTTGAAATTAAAGTATTAGAAGTTGATAGAGATAATGAAAGAATTTCTCTAGGATATAAGCAATTACTTCCAGATCCATGGGAAGAATTCGCTCGCAAACATTATGAAGGTGAAGTAATTGAAGGTAAGATTACTAAAATCGTAGACTTTGGAGCTTTCATGGAAGTTGAAGATGGCATTGAAGGTTTAATTCATATTTCTCAACTTTCACATCGTCATGTTAAAACTGCTGATGAAGTAGTTTCTGTCGATGAAGAAAGAGAAGCTAAAATCATTAATATTGATCCTGAACAGAAACGTGTAGGGCTCAGTATAAAAGAGCTTGAAGAACCTGAAGAGAAAGAGAAAAAATCTTCTTCATCTAGTTCGAGTAATAGCAGTAAAGGTGGATCATCAAATGGTAATTCAAATAAAAATGAAGAAGATATACCATCTGGAGCTACTATTGGCGAGAGACTAGGAGATCTAAAATCATTAATGGATGATGATGAGTAATATATCACTGTTAATTTAAAATTATTAAGAAAGAGGGATCTGTCTTAGTCAAGACAGATCCTTTCTTAATTTTTATTAATTGTTGCTTCAGCCTTATATATATGATATTATCAATTTATGGAGGTTAGATTATGGCTGAAATTTCATATATCAGACCGGATTCACCAGCAGACAATTCTGCTTTAAAGATCGGTGATGATATAATAAGTATAAATAATGAAAAATTAAGAGATTATATTGATTATTTATTTTTATCTCTTAATGAAGAATTAGATATAAAATATATAGATTCTGTAGACAATACAGAAAAAAAAATAAATTTAAGTTTAGAAAATGAAGATTCAGGAATAGGTTTTTCAGATATTGTTTTTGATGGACTAAAAAATTGTAAGAATAAATGTATATTTTGTTTTGTCGATCAACAACCGTCTGGAAGTAGAGAGACTCTGGTAAAAAAAGATGATGATTATAGATTTTCATTTTTACATGGTAGTTTTATTACTTTAACTAATTTAAAAGACTTTGAGATGGAAAGAATAAAACGAGAAAAATTATCTCCATTATATATTTCTGTTCATGCAACAGAATCTGAATTGAGAGAAAAATTGATGTGTAATCCTAGAGCAGGTAGAATTATGGAGGATTTAAAAGAATTAGCAGAAGCCGGAATACATTTTCATCTCCAATTAGTTTTAATTCCAGGTATCAATGATGGTAAACATTTAGAAAAGAGTTTAGAAGATTTAACTGGACTCGGAGAAACTATTGAATCTATAGGTATAGTTCCAGTTGGATTAACTAACCATAGATATAATTTACCTGATTTAAATTCATATGATAAAGAATCTGCTAAAGATGTAATTGAAATTGTGAATAGATGGCAGAATAAATTATTAAAGGAAACAGGCTTTAATTATCTTTATTTATCGGACGAGTTTTATTTATTAGCAGATAAAAAGATTCCGGATAGCGAACATTATAATGAGTATCCACAGTTAGAAAATGGTATTGGAATGACCAGACTTGAACTTGATAATTATGAAGATATCCAAAAAAGCTTTGAGAATAATGATCTATCATTAAATGATAGTACTACAATAGTCACATCTGAACTAGGATGGCTAGCTTTAAAAGAGTTTTGGGAGGATATAAATGAGTTATCTATAAATATTAATATAGAAGTTATAGAAAACAAATATCTTGGTGGCGGAGTCACAGTAACTGGCTTACTTGCTGCTGAAGATATTATTTATGGTTTATCTGGTAAAGATAATAATGGGATATTGGTATTACCAGAAATAATCTTTAATGACGATGGTCTAACATTGGATGATTATAATATAGAAGATTTGAAAAGAGAATTAAATTATGATGAAATATGTAAGATTGATGAGCTCAGAAAAATCATGGAGGTGATTTATAATGGGACGACCGATTGTTGCGATTGTTGGTAGGGCTAATGTTGGTAAATCAACATTATTTAATAGATTCATAGGTAGAAGACAAGCTATTGTAGAGGGAACGCCTAATCTAACTAGAGATAGAATATATGGTGATAGTTCCTGGCAGGGAAGAGATTTTGTTGTTGTAGATACAGGAGGTATTGAACCTGGCTCAGATGAAGGTATTAAATCTAAAGTTTTATTTCAGGCAAAACAGGCAATATCTGAATCGGATTTAATCTTATTTGTTGTTGATGACCGCACAGGTATGACTCCCCAGGATCAAGAGATTGCAGAATTGTTAAGAAGATCGAAAAAAGAAGTAATAATAGTAGTTAATAAAGTTGATCAGTTTATAAAAGGTGAAGAGCCCTGGGAGTTTTTCTCTTTAGGTTTTGAAAATGTTTTGCCGATTTCTGCAGAACATGGTAAAAATATTGGTGATCTTTATGAAAAAATAGTTGAAAAACTTCCTGAAGAAACTGAAGATGAAAAAGAAGATGATGATATCCTGGATGTTGCTATTGTTGGCAAGCCTAATGTAGGTAAGTCTTCATTTGTTAATTATTTAATGGGAAGTGAAAGGGTGCTAGTGAGTCCTCAACCAGGAACCACTAGAGATGCCATTGATACTTTATTTGAATTTAAAGATAGAAAATTTAACCTGATAGATACAGCTGGTTTAAGGAGAAAATCTAAGGTTGACTGGTCTGTTGAATACTATAGTAATTTAAGAGCAATTAATGCTATTGAAAGAGCAGATGTTGTTTTGATGATGATTGATGCAAATGAAGGAGTTACTGACCAGGATAAGAAAATCGTTGGTTATGTTCATGACGCCGGTAAACCTGTTGTTCTGGCAATTAACAAATGGGATATGATTGAAAAAGATACTTATACCAGTCAGGAATACAGAGATGAAATATATTATCAACTTAAGTTTTTAAATTATGCTCCTGTTTCTTTTATTTCAGCTAAAACAGGTCAAAGAGTAGAAGAAGTTTTAAATTTAATGGAATATGTGTTTGATCAGGCTTCAATGAGAGTTAAAACTGGATTATTAAATGAAGTTATACAGGAAGCTGTAGAACTAAGGCAACCGCCTGCTTATAAAGGGAAGAGACTTAAAATTTATTATGCAACCCAAACTGCTGTAAGGCCTCCAACTTTTATAATGTTTGTTAATGATCCTGAATTAGTTCATTTTGCATATCAAAGATATCTTGATAATAATCTAAGAGAAAACTTTGGCTTTATTGGTACTTCACTTGATATTAAGTTTAGAAAAAGAAATTAAGATGGAGTGATTTGATGG
>CAYONR010000090.1:0-6096 GCA_964405365.1 uncultured Halanaerobiaceae bacterium | reverse complement strand
GATTATTATTTAACTGTTTTATACAATTTAAATACTTTTAGATAGTTAGATCGTATTTAGACCGAACTTAAAGCGTATTTGGACCGGAATTAGACCGAAGCTAAACCGGAGTAAAACGAATCTGTACCGAACATATCCCGGAGCATTCCCGGAGGAAAGCCGGAGCATTCCCGCAGAAAAACTATCTTATAATCATATAAAATTTGAATAATTTATTTAAAATAAGCCAGCATATAAATATGCTGGCTTTAACATTTAATTCTTTTCTTTTATTGAGCGTGTTGCAACTACATCTACACCTGTATCTACAATATTTTCAACGATAACCTGACCTAATTTTATCGGGGCTTCCACTTCAACTTCTGATAGTTTTTGCATTGCCTCTCCAATTTTTCTCTTTGGAATCGGGGCAGCAGTTTTTACCGGTACTAAAGCTATCTGGCCATTTTTAACTTTTACTGTTGTCGGTAAAATTCTAGTAGGATTTAAATATTCATTTTTAGCATATTCTATTCCTTGAGGGCATTCATGGCCACTAATATCTTTTATATCTTCTCCATCTGCTTTAACTTTAACTCTGCAGCCTTTGGGACAACTTAAACAGATAATAGTTCTTTCATCCATACTACTCACCCCCTGTTATTAATTCAACAACTATTTCATCTGAGTTTTTATTGATTAATTTGATAGGTAATTTAACTGATTCAATTTCACCAGGTTCAACAATGGGGCGACTATAACTGGCCAATTCTTCCTGATTATCTCTAATAGAAATTTTACAGTCTTCTGCTGGATCTTTTACTCTAAAAAACAATTCAACTAATGGGTCTGTATTCTCGTTGATATTTAAAGTATGAGGAACTACATAGCCAATATTTTTACCTGGAGAAATTTCAAGTAACTGTTCTATTTCTTTTTTTGATGCAGTTGATAGAAATTCTGCTGCTGCTTTACCTGCAATTTCGGCTTCTTCACTTACATTATCAACTAGATCATGGACCTGAAGCACATTACCACAGGCGAAAACACCAGGTAGATCGGTTTCTCTGGTTTGGTCAACTATTGGCCCTCCTGTTATATCATCTAGTGATATGTTGGCCTGCTGACTTAATTCATTTTCAGGGATTAATCCTACCGATAATAGAAGAGTATCACATTCAATTGTTCTTTTAGTTTCTGGAATTGGTTTTAAATTATCATCAACTTTAGCGATATCAACTGCTTCAACTCTTTTTTGACCATGAATTTTGGTAACTGTTTGCTGAAGATGTAATGGAATATCAAAATCATCTAAACACTGGACCTTATTTCTAACAAGACCAGATGAATAGGACATTATTTCAAATACCCCTTTGACATCTGCTCCTTCAAGAGCCAATCTCCTGGCCATTATTAAACCGATATCACCTGAGCCCAAGATAACTATTTCTCTGCCTGGAAGATAACCTTCAATATTAATATATCTCTGGGCTGCTCCTGCAGTCATTACTCCAGCAGGACGGGTGCCTGGAATTCTTATAGCTTCTCTAGTTCTTTCTCTACACCCCATTGCCAGGATAATTGATCTAGCTTCAATAAATTCAATACCTCTTTGCGAACTTAAAGCTGTTATCAT
This sequence comes from uncultured Halanaerobiaceae bacterium, assembly GCA_964405365.1. Classification (GTDB taxonomy): domain Bacteria; phylum Bacillota; class Halanaerobiia; order Halanaerobiales; family Halarsenatibacteraceae; genus Halonatronomonas. Next base: position 4,481 of record CAYONR010000090.1, on the reverse strand, counting down.
TTTTTGCTCATTAATATCTATAACCATTGTTTTTAGTTGGATATCTATGTTTTTATCAGCTAAATCATCAATAAATCTTTCTGCATATTCAGGACCTGTAAGCTCTTCGTTAAAATAATCCAGACCAAAACCATTATGAATACACTGTTGTAAAATACCTCCAAGGTATTCATCACGCTCAAGTATAAGAATATCTTCAACGCCATTTTTATGGGCCTCAAGGGCAGCAGCAAGACCAGCCGGGCCACCTCCAACTATGACTAATTCTCTTTTAGTTTTCATCCTTTTGCCTCCTATATGTGATATCCCGATCAGGTTTAATATCTTTTACCCGCTCCATTAAAATTTCTGACCCTGGGCCATTCTTTGTTACTTCTAATGGCGATATATCAAATTCTTCGGCAATTAATTCTGCGATTCTAGGGCCACAAAAACCACCCTGACAGCGACCGCCACCGGCTCTTGTTCTTCTTTTTAATGCATCTATGGTTGGTGGAGCAAGTGATTTTTTTAATTCTGCAATTATTTCACCTTTAGTTACATGCTCACAGCGACAGATTATTTCTCCATAGTTTTTATCTTGCTGATAAACCTGGTGCCAATCTTCGCGATGGTCCTTATAATCATCTAACCTTGGCAATTTATCTAGCTCAGGATTATAGTTTGATTTCTCTTTTAATTTAATTGGATTTTTTAGATCTTTAGAAATATCATCTACTAATTCTGCAACTAATTCTGCAATACCTGGAGCACAAGAGAGCCCAGGAGACTGAATCCCGGCAACATCTATAAAGCCGATTGGATTTTCTAATGCTTCAATCTTAAAGTCATCATTAAATGGCTCTGCAGGAAGGGTTGCTCTAAGACCTGCAAAGGATGATATTATACCATTGCCAGGTAATGATGGATATAATTTTTTACCACCATTCCATATTTCATTAAGACCTTCTTCAGTAACTTCAATATTATCTTTGTTTTCTATTACATAAGAATTTGGGCCTAAAAGTAAATTACCGTCTACTGTTGGTGTTATTAGAATCCCTTTGGATTTTTCTGATGGCATTGGAAAGATCACATGATTAACTAAAGAACCAAATTTTTTATCAAATAGATTATATTCACCTTTACGTGGAACTATTTCATAATTTTCACCAACAGTTGCAGCTATTTTATCAGCATATAGTCCGGCTGCATTTATTACAATGGAGCCATGGTATCTACCTTGATTAGTCTTTATCCCTTTAATATAATCATTCTCATGTAAGACTTCCTCAACCTTTGTTTCTAAAAAGATATCAACACCATTGTTAGCTGCGTTTTCTGCCTGAGCAATTGTTAATTTATAAGGAGAGATTATACCTGCATCTGGTGCATATAATGCAACTATTGCATTTTCAGCAAGGTCTGGTTCTTTTTCTCTCAATTCATCTTTCTCGATAATTCTTAAATCTATATCTGTCTGAGCCATACTTTTTTCTTTTTCTAAAATTAACTTTTCTTTATCTTCCTGGCTATGGCCGACTACTAAAGAACCTATTCGGTTAAATGGAACTTTTAAATCCGATGCAATTTGGTCGAACATAGGATTTGATTTTATATTTAATCTACCTTTTAAGGTATCTTTTGATGCATTATAACCTGCATGAATAATACCAGAGTTAGCTTTTGAGGTGCCCGAGGCTACATCAGTTTCTTTTTCAAAAAGGGCAATAGAAAGATCATATTTTGATAGTTCTCTTGCTACTGCAGTTCCGACAACTCCGCCTCCAATTATTAAAATATCATAAATTTTATCATTCATAATTATTGCTCCTCTCATATTTATTTAAAATAAATACAAAAAAGAGAGCCAGTTAGTTAAAAGAAGGCAGACTACCCCCTAACTAACAATGGCTCTCTCTATATCTCACCATTAAATTCGTATTTTATTTACAATATTAATAATACTACAATATGTTTGTTAAGTCAAGTTTGATTAATTGATATATGGTAGCTTATATAGTATAATAAAAGATGATATTTAGATATATATTCTTTTGTAAGAAAGGGTTCTTATATTATGCTAAATAAAGCTGATTTTTCACCAACTAAATTATCTCCAGCTCAATTTTTAGTATTTGGATATTTTGTTGTAATTACTATTGGAACATTTTTATTAATGTTGCCTCAAGCTTCAACAACTCCAGGTAGTATTGGTTTTTTAACTTCATTATTTACTGCAACTTCGGCTACCTGTGTTACTGGTTTGATTGTTGTTAATACAAGTACTGCTTTTACTGTATTTGGCCAGGTAGTAATAATGTTCTTAATACAGATTGGTGGTTTGGGAATTATGACCATGTCAACACTTATTGCTTTAATTTTAGGGAAAAAAATTTCCTTGAAAGAACGGATATTAATTCAGGAAGATCTTAATCAATTTAAAATATCCGGGCTATTAAGGTTGATCCAATATGTAATTGCCTTAACTTTAACAATCCAGGGGATTGGAGCAATATTTTTATTTATCAGGCTTAGATATGATTACTCAATATTTAGATCCATTTATTTTTCAATATTCCATGCTGTATCTGCCTTTAATAATGCCGGTTTTGATCTATTTGGCAATAGTTTAGAAGGATATTTTGGCGATCCAATAATTAATCTAACAATAATCGCTTTAATTGTTTTAGGTGGTATTGGTTTTGCTGTTATAGTCGAATTATTAGGCTGGGAGGGAAAGAAAAAGATTAGCTTACAGACTAAATTAGTTCTGACTGTTACTGGCATATTAACTGTTTTAAGTTTTGTAATTATATTTGTTTTAGAAACTGGTAATATTAATACAATTGCAGACGCAAACATAGGTGAAAAGATATTATCTTCTTTCTTTTTATCAATCACTCCAAGAACTGCTGGTTTTAATACGATACCTACTAGTTCATTAAGGAGTACTACTCTTTTCTTCATTGTGATTGCAATGTTTATAGGCGCTTCTCCAGGTTCTACCGGTGGAGGAATTAAAACTACTACCTTTGGTTTGATTATTATAACCTCATTTAATAAGATTAGAAATAAAAAAGATATCGAATTCTATGAAAGACGGATAGATTATGAGATTATTTTTAAAGCATTGACTATTATTTTATTAGCTCTAGGTATAGTTTTATTAATGACTTTCCTATTAACTATCACAGAAGATGGCGAATTTTTAGAGATCTTATTTGAAGTTGTATCTGCATTTGGTACAGTTGGGCTTTCAACCGGCGTTACTGCTGAACTTTCATCAATTGGTAGGGTTTTAATTATTATAACTATGTTTTTTGGTAGAGTTGGGCCTTTAACCCTAGCACTTGCATTAGGTCAGAAAGTTAAACATGGTAAATATAGATATCCAAAAGAAAAGATAATGGTTGGTTAAGAGGAGGATTTTAAATGAAACAATTTGTGGTTATAGGTTTAGGCCGTTTTGGCTCCAGTGTTGCCAGGACATTAGCTGATAATGGTCATGATGTTTTGGCTATTGATAAATGTGAAGAATGTGTTGATGATTTAGTTGAATATGTAACTCATGCAGTTGAAGCTGATGCTACTGATGAAGCTGCTTTAAGTGCATTAGGTGTTAATAATTTTGATACTGCAGTAGTTAGTATTGGTGATAATCTACATGCCAATATTTTGACTACATTAATTCTAAAAGAAATGGGAGTACCACAGGTAGTTGCAAAGGCCCAGGATAAAATGCATGGCAAAATTTTAAGCAGAGTGGGTGCTGATAAAGTTGTTTTTCCTGAAAGAGATATGGGGGAACGGGTTGCCCGTCAATTAATAAGTACAAATATGCTTGACTATATTGATTTTGCTCCAGACTATAGTATTATTGAGATTATTGCCCCTGCTCATATGGTAGGAAAAACTTTACAGGATTTAAATTTTAGAAAAGAATATAATGCGAATGTAATGGCTATAAGAAGAGGTAAGAATTTAAATTTAGCTCCTGGAGGTCATGATAAAGTTTTAGAAGGTGATACTCTGATTATAATGGGGCGTAATGATCAGCTTGAAGATTTAAAAGAAGAATAACTAGGAGGATTTGATTAAATATAATGATGAATTATCATATAATAACATATGGATGCCAGATGAATGAACATGATTCAGAAAAAATAGCTGGCATGTTAGGAAGCATGGGATATAAAGAAACTCAAGATCATACTAATGCTGATCTAATAGTATTTAATACATGTTTAATTCGTAAGAATGCTGAACTAAAAGTATTTGGAAAAGTTGGTTCTTTAAAACAGTTAAAAGAAGATAATCCTGATTTAATTATTGCTGTAGGTGGGTGTATGATGCAGCAAGAAGGTCCTGTTGATGAGTTATATAAGAAATATCCTCAGGTAGATATAATTTTTGGAACCCATAATATTCATAAGTTGCCTTCACTTATAAACCAGGTAAAACATGGAGATGAAAGAATTGTTAATGTCTGGGAGGAAGAT
>CAYONR010000089.1:0-6127 GCA_964405365.1 uncultured Halanaerobiaceae bacterium | reverse complement strand
ATGATTAAAAAAGTGATTTGTGAAGGAGATTTGGAACCGACAGAGAATATATATTATAGAGTTAAGGCGATAAATAGTTATGGCAATGAGAGCGGATTAAGTGAAGGTGTTAGCTTAGAGTAATTTGTCGGCTTCTAGTGAGGGGTGATAAAAATGCCTGTCTGGTTTAGATGCAAGCGATGTGAGGAGAAGTATTATACTGCTTCTTCAATTAAGGCAAGCAAGTTTTCTGATGAATGTGAGAAATGTGGCGGTAATCTGCAGGAGATTTTTCGTGATTCTCAGAAGCTGATTGAACGAGGACTTATGATTAATTTTCACTTAACAGATAATCATCTGTCTGCTGTTTATGAGGGCAAGGTTCTCTCTGTTAATAATGACGAGATCAGTTTGATAGTTTACAGTGACAGGCCGAATAATCTGCTGAAAGATCTGGCTGCCTGTAATCTTAGCTTTGCTAGGGATAAAAGTCCTGAAGGAAGGTTTTATTTTCACAGTCGAATTTTAGGGTATTATCAGCACGAGGACCCTCAGGTGGTGGTTGAAGCTCCTGAGTTTCTGATAAGAAGAGAAGATAGAAAGGCTCCGAGATTTGAGTTAGAGACGACTGTTAAATATCGGATTGCCGGTGATGTCGGAGAATTAATGGCAATGACTGATGATGACTATAAGACCGGGAAGACTAGAGATATTAGTAAGAGTGGATTGTTGTTAGTTGATTATTTAGATTTGAGTGAGATTAATGATAAATATATTGACCTGGAGATTGAATATGGTGATTATAGAATTTCGACAATTGGTGATATAGCTCGGGTTGAATCTGTTGATGAAACTGGTGATAAGAAAGCTTTAGGTGTGAGATTTTTAAAGCACAATTCAGATAATCTAGATATCATTGATGAATTAAGAGCTAAGAAAGTCGCCTATTAATATAAGATAAGATTGACTGGGCCCCTCTCCTGTAACTGTCCCGGGAGAGGGGTTTAAAATTATTGAATAATATACAGGATATGTTAAAATAAAATAAGGAGGTGGCTGTATGCAGACTATCGCTCAATGGGCTTATAATATGTATTTTGGATTGCCTTTAGTTGGTTGGCTTGGAATCTTAACTTATATTTTTCTGCTTTCAACAGGTATGGTGATGGTTTTGACCAGAAAGAAGATCAAGCGTTTTCCGGTGAATGTCCACATTACTTTAGCCAGGATTACTATAGTTTTAGCAACAATTCATTTTATTTTTGGAATTTCGGCATATTTATAATTTATAGGAGGTTTGATGATGCCATATGTAGGAAAAGTTTATCGGCCGCCAAGTGAGGCGAGGAGTTTGATTTTACAGGCTACAACTGGCTGCCCTTATAACCGCTGTAATTTCTGTTCCATGTATAGCGATGAAGATTTTACGATAAAGTCACTGGCTGGATTTAAAGAACATCTGCAGGCGGTCAAACAATTTCATAGTGGGTCTGTAGAATCGATTTTTTTAGCTGACGGCAATACAATTATTATAAAAACTGAGCAGCTACTTAAGTTTTTAAAACTGATCAGGGAGGAGTTTCCTGAAGTAGAGAGGATTACCTCTTATGGCTCAGCCAGATATGTCAATAAAAAGTCTGCTGAAGAATTGAAAAGTTTTAAGGAAGCAGGTTTAACCAGGATTCATACTGGCATGGAATCTGGCGATAAAGATACCCTGGATTTGATTAATAAAGGGACTACACCTGAAGAGATTATCGCTGCCGGTAAGAAGGTTAAGCAGGCTGGAATTGAACTGAGCCAGTATTATCTGGTAGCTGTTAGTGGCCAGAAATTATCGGAGCAGCATGCTATTAATAGTGCCAGGGTTTTAAATGAGTTTGATCCTGATTTTATTCGGCTCAGAACATTTATTCCGATTCCAGGGACTAAGTTGCATGATCTATGTCAAAAAGGCGATTTTGAACTTTTAAATGGCCATCAGGCTTTAGAAGAGACCAGACTATTGATTGAGAATTTAGATGTGAGTTCTACTCTTTTAAGTGATCATATTTCTAACCACTGGGATATTAATGGTAAACTGCCTGATGATAAGAATGAGATGCTTGCTGAGATCGATAAGGCTGTAAAAATTGATATCAGCCAATTTAGAGATCCTGCCCAGGGCCATTTATAAATTATAATATTTATTTAGAATTAAATTAATGTAAGGGTGATAATAATGGTGGAGAGAGGACGCATTGGTGATTGGATTGAGTTGTTAAGAATTTTTTCCTGGCCCTGTATATTTCTGCCGGCGATTTTAGGCGGTGGGTTTGCTTATCAGTATGGTGAGTTTGATAGTTTGATATTTGCTGTGCTGTTAACCGGGATTATGATGATTCATATTGGAATTACTATTACTAACGAATATTATGATGTTAAGTTTAAGATAGATACTCCTGAACAGGAGAAACCTAGCAAGGTTCTGGTTGAGGATAGGATAGAGCCTGATTTTGCTTTAAAGGTTGCCCATATATTAATTTTTATTGGTGGACTTGGCGGGCTCGGTTTTATTGTGGTGACTGGATACTGGCCACTGCTAATTTTGCTGGCTGCCGGTATTGGAGGAGGTTATTTTTATACTGCACCTCCGATAAGTCTTAAATATATTGGTCTCGGAGTGCCTGCTAATTTTATTATTCTTGGATTGTTAATTCCCCAAACGATTTATTATGGGATGGCCGGTGAATTTTATCCGCCTGGAATTGGACTGTCTTTGCCGATGGGCTTATTGACAGTCGCTATCTTATGGTCCAATGATATGAGGGATATTGAGGCTGATAAATCTATTATTACTCTGGTTGGGCTATTAGGTTTGAAGAAGAGTTTTTATGTTTATTTATGGATTTTACTGATGCCATATCTGCTGCTGGTATATTATGTGCTGGAAGGAACTTTTGGGATAGTTGCCCTGGCCGGGTTTATAACACTGCCCCTGGCAAATAAGCTGGCCTGGTCTGCTTATTTAGGAGTTAAAGGTAATAAAAGGAAACTGGCTTTTATTGATCAGAAATCTGCATTATTAATGCTAGCATTTAATAGTATCTGGATAATTAGTTACTTAATCAGTTGAGGAGGTAGTAGTTAGAAATTGACTTCTATTAACAATGAATTTGAAATGCGGTTCAAGCCGTGGCTTACAGAATTAAATGATTTTATAAATAAAAGTATTGCTTCTACTGAACCGGTATTTAATCAGGCCCAGGCTAGGCTGTTAAATGCAGGTGGTAAGAGAATTAGATCTCTGCTTTTTTTAATTTCCAGTCAGACCGAAAATAGCAAAGACAGTCTTTCTGATAAATATATTGGGATTGCCGCTGCTATTGAGATTTTACATATGGCAACTTTAGTCCATGATGATATTGTCGACCAGGCCAAATTGAGACGAGGAGAACCTTCTGCTTTAGAAGAGTTTGGTTCTGAGCCGGCTTTATTTATTGGGGATTATTTTTTGAGTAAAGCTTATAACTTATTTTTTAAAAATTTAAGTATCGATAGCTTGAATTTTTTGAGTGATAAATTGCCTGAAATCTGTGCCGGGCAGATGTCTGAATTTAATAATCGCTATAATTATGAGATTTCTATTAGAGATTATTTAAAACAGGTCCGGCGTAAAACTGGATTATTATTTGGAATTGCGACTTATACAGGGGCAGTTGAGGCCGGGGTTTCAAGAGTTGAAGCGGCTCATTATTATCGGTTTGGTCTGGCTTTAGGGATGGCATTTCAGATTCAGGATGATCTGCTTGATTTTATTGAAGATGTAGAAAAATTAGGGAAGCCGCCCCTCCAGGATATCAGACAGGGTATATATACTTTGCCAGTAATATTATTAATGAGAGATAGTGGAAAGCAAGATGAGTTTAAGAAACTTGTCTTAAAAGAAAAGTATGGCGCTGTGCTGGAACTTTTGCAGACTGAGGGTATGATTGCTCAAGCAAGAAAGTTTGAAAAAAGGTTTTTTGATAGGGCCTGGGCTGAATTGGAGTATTTTGCAAAAGGCGAGTCTAGAGATGAGTTTGAATTTATATTAAGCTGTCAGAATAATAGGAGAGAATAAAAAAGCCCTGGAGCATTTTTGCTCCAGGGCTTTTATAATTAATTTGATCTTGTTTTAGTTCCAGCCTAAATTTTCGAGATCAAGTTCGAAGAGGGCACCATCTTCAGTTTCTTCTATAAATTCGATACCTTCAAGTCTATCAAATTCTTCAACATATTCGATGGCATCACTGTGGGTTCTAAACTGAACTGGACCTTCTGTATCTACTGGCTTTAATCTCCAGTTGCCTGAAGGTTCAGGATTGATTGTGCCATATTCTTCAACATAATGGATGATCTGATCTCTATTGGCATCTGCAGATGAGAAGATCACCTCTGCATAATCGCCTGTATGTGGGAAGTCGCCTCCGCCACCGGCACGGTAATCATTAGTTATCATTGCAAATTCTTGATCCATGTCGAGTGGTTCTCCATTATATTCGACATTAGTAATTCTTTCGCCTTCTGGCTGAGTTATATCTATTTCGTAATCGATTCCTTCGACAACATCGTAATTGAAGGAAGGACCTAATGTTTCAATTACCTGTGGATCTGGATCATTAGGATCTATCTGATCGAAATGGAGTACTGAATGTTCAAGGAACTCTACCAGACCTTCGCCAGTCATTTCAAGGATATAGACTGTATTATCATAGAGATAAATATCTGTGACATCACCAATTGTTATGTCGTCTTCAACTGATGTTGAAGTACTAAATGGTGCAGCTACTCCGACAATTGGATGATCTTCATATTCGGTATTGGCTAGCTGTTTCTCTGCAAACCACATTTGTGCTTCATTTACTACCTGAGTTACTGCACTATCTTTGACTTCTGAGAAATATGCTTTAATTGGAACTTCTGTTGAACCGATAGGTGTTCTGACATATTCAACTGTAGCTTCATGAACATCACTTGCGATATCAACAATTTCAGGATGTTCAGGAGTGTCAGCGTCAATATCTCTAACATCTACATTAAAATCAACTACTTCCCAGTCGCCATCTTGCTGAGCGATATTCATATCAATTATACTGAGTGCTTCACCCCAGCGGCCAGGCTTTGTGGCAGGTGTACCAAAAATTGTGCTTTCTTCAAGATCTATGCCTTCAATGCCTTCATATTGTTCTGAGGGGAAGCGGCTATGTGAATGGGCTCCAAAATAAGCATCAACTTCTTCCATCTGGGCAAGATGATAGCCAGCAGCATAGGATTCAGCGTGGTCTCTTTCTGCTCCGCCGATTCCAGTATGGGAAGCAACTACAACTAGATCAGTTATGCTTTCTAGCATTGGAATATAATGATCTGCTGATTCTAGAATATCTTCAAGGATGACTTCTCCATGAAGATAAGTTCTACCCCAGGACATTGATTCATGAGGAACGAAACTGATTACACCGATTCTTACAGTTTCGCCATTAATATCTTTATTAATTATTTCAAATGGCTGAGTATAATAATCACCCTCTGCTGTATAGAAGTTGGCACCTAACCATGGAAAGTCAGAACCTTTTAGGGCTTTATTGAAGAAATCCAGGCCAAAGTCCTGTAGTTCATGATTACCGATAGCAGCTGTATCATAGTCGGCATAATTCATAGCTTCTATGATTGTTTGAGTTTCAAACATTCCAAGTGGTTCTACCAGAGCTTCATAGTTACCAATCATTGAACCCTGAATTGCATCTCCGGTGTCAAATAAGAGTGTGTTCTCTCCAAATTCTTCTCGGGCTTCTTCGATTAGTGTGTAAGTCTTTGAAAAACCATAAGCATCAAATGGCTCATCATTCATATAGTCATATGGAACTAAATACTGATGGAGGTCACCAGTTGCCATCATTCTTAAGTTATACTCTCCATCTTCTGCCATTGCCGGGCTGGCTATTAAAGTTACTGCCAGGAATGCCATAGCGATTGCTAAACCAATAAGTTTCGTCTTATTCATCTTTTTAATTAAATACATTGAACCCCTCCTATATAATAAATTATTTATACTTTGTGCAGTTTATATTATAAGAAATATTATGATAAATTTCAAGTCTAAGTCTGATCTAATTAAAATTAATCTGGG
>CAYONR010000088.1:0-6198 GCA_964405365.1 uncultured Halanaerobiaceae bacterium | reverse complement strand
CAAGTATTATACTAACATCTACCTCCACTGCTGTCAAGACTTTTCTCGAATTTTTACAGTTCTTTTTCTTGGTCCATCAAATTCAGCTAAAAATACACGCTGCCACCTACCTAAATCCAGTTTATTACTATAAAATATATCCAGGCTACAACCAGTTAAAATACTTTTAATATGAGCCGCCGAATTACCTTCAAGATGTTTGTAATTATTATTCCAGGGGATTAAATCATTCATAGTATCAACAAAATCCTTTGATACGTCTTCATCATACCCCTCATTGATTACAAGTCCGGCAGTAGTATGAGGACAGAAAACATAAATAAAAGAATCTCCTAAGTTTTTTTCTTTCAATAATTCTTCTATCTGATCTGTTATATCTATTAACTCGGCTCTATTTTTACTTTCAACTTTTAACTCATACATATATAAGTCCCTCCTAATAAAAATAATAGATCTACCTCTCATTTAAAAGAGATAGATCTTATTTATTACAATTTTATATATTTTAATTTTCCGGCCTCATAGTTGGGAATAATATTACATCTTTGATTGAAGAAGAATCAGTTAAAAACATAACCAGTCTATCAATTCCGATTCCTAATCCACCTGTAGGAGGCATACCGTATTCTAGTGCTTTAACATAATCCTCATCCATCATTTGAGCTTCATCATCTCCTGCCTCTCTCTTAGAGGCCTGATCAGAAAAACGTTCTTTTTGATCAATAGGATCATTCAACTCAGTAAATGCGTTTCCGATTTCTCTACCATAAATAAATGGCTCAAATCTATAAGTAAATTCTGGATCATCTTCTCTTCTCTTAGCAAGTGGAGAAACCTCAATTGGATAATCATGGATAAAAACCGGTTGAACTAATTTATCTTCAACTCGCTCTTCAAAGATTAGATTAAGGATTTCTCCTTTGCTTAGAGGATCTTCAATCTCTATTCCTAAACCTTTAGCTTCAGCTACGGCTTCCCCGTCATCAGCAACCTCTGCAAAATCGACTCCAGTATATTCTTTAACAGCTTCTAACATTGTCATTCTTTTCCACGGAGCAGAGAGATCAATTTTTGTCTCTTCATACTCAATATCAGTAGTTCCTAATACTTTACCAGCAACATAGCTGACCATATTTTCTGTCAATTCCATCATATCATGATAGTCAGCATGAGCCTGATAAAGCTCAAGCATAGTAAATTCAGGGTTATGTTTATAAGACATACCTTCATTTCTGAAATTACGGTTAATTTCAAAAACTTTCTCTAAACCACCAACAATTAATCTCTTCAAATATAATTCAGGAGCTATTCTTAAATACAAGTCTATATCCAGAGCATTATGATGGGTAACAAATGGCCTTGCTGTTGCACCACCGGCAATTGGATGCATCATTGGTGTTTCAACTTCAAGAAAATCCTTCTCTTCTAGATAAGATCTAATATGACTTATAATCTGACTTCTTTTTATAAAAGTATCTTTAACTTCCGGATTAACAATTAAATCTAAATACCTTTGCCGATATCTCAATTCCTTATCCTTCAAACCATGAAATTTTTCAGGTAAAGGTCTTAAAGACTTAGTTAAAAATTCAAAATCAGTAACTCTAATCGAGATCTCGCCTCTATTTGTCTTGAATACTTCACCTTCAACCCCGATGATATCTCCAATATCAAGATCCTGGAAAAACTCATATTTCTCTTCACCAAGTAAATTATATTTCAAAAACAACTGAATTCTACCTGTGACATCTTGTATATCAGCAAAACTGGCCTTCCCATGAGATCTAATTGCCATTAATCTTCCAGCTAATTTAACACTCTTATCCTCATATTCTTCGAAATCATCCAGAATTTCTTCTGCTTTATTTTCAACCTCATATTTAGAACCGAAGGGATCAATCCCTGATTCTTTTAACTCTTCTAAATGATTTAGCCTTTCGGCCATCAATTTATTAATATCGTTAGCTTCTTCCATCCTATAGCACTCCTTTAATTATGCTTTTTTAATCGATAAAATTTTATATTTTGATACTCCACCAGGAGTATGAACCTCGACTTCATCGCCAATAGTTTTACCTAAAATAGCTTTTCCTATTGGAGATTCATTAGAAATTTTACATTCCAGAGGATCAGACTCAGCTGAACCTACTATCTCATAAGTGAAAAGTTCGTCATCATCTAAATTTTTAAGCTCAACTGTTGTACCTAAATTAACAGTATGCTCGTCGATTTCATCTTTTTTAACGACTTTTGAATTAGCCAGAGTCTTTTCAATCTTTTTAATTCGACCTTCAATAAAAGCCTGTTCGTTTTTAGCTTCATCATATTCTGAATTCTCACTGATATCACCAAAGTCTCTAGCGGTCTTAATCCTCTTAGCCACTTCTCTTCTTTCTACTTTAACTAAATGCTCCAGCTCTTCCTCTAAATTTTCATAACCTTCTTCAGTAATAAGAATTTCATCTGACATAATAATAGCTCCTTTATATTATCATTTTAAATTATAAACATGAATAAATAATTTCTAATCATGAATTAACAATTAGTTTTTATTATAAATCAATAAATAATATATGTCAAGAATCCTAAGCTTAACCATAAAAATTTAATTGCTCTTAATTAACTTTAAATATTCATGTAAAGAATCAATCAATAATCTTTTATTTGAAATAGAATTTATCTTTTCTCTCTGTCGGGCTGAGTACGGCATCCCTTTAATATACCAGGCAAGATGTTTTCTCATCAGCGGAACCGCTGAATTTTCACCAAAATATGAAACAGCCATCTCCAAATGTCTAATCGCCATTTCAATTCTCTCTTTATAGTTCGGCCTTTTAGCTTTAATTCCTTCTTTAAGATAATAATCTATTTCTTTAACCAGCCATGGATATCCCTGAATACCTCTAGCAACCATAACTCCTTCAACACCAGTCTTTTTTATCATATCCATAGCATCTTCTGCAGAAAAGATATCACCATTTCCTATAACAGGTATTCCCAGTTCATCAACTATATCTGAGATTATTGACCAATCGGCTTCACCAGAATAAAATTCTTCTCTTGTCCGGCCATGAACAGTCAACAAAGCTGCGCCTGCTTCTTCTGCAGCCTTAGCAACTTCAATTCCAGTCAAATAATTGTCATCCCATCCTTTACGAATCTTAACAGTCACAGGTATTTCGCAATTATCAACAGATTTAGAAACCATTTCATAAACCTTATCTGGTTCACGCATTAATGCCGAACCTGCTCCATTATTAACTATTTTAGGAGCTGGACATCCAAAGTTCAGATCAATTATATCAGGTTGGTATTCTTCCTCTACTCTAGCGGCAGCTTTAGCAACTGCATCCGGATCATCGCCAAAAATCTGAACTCCAATCAAACCCTCCTGGCGATCAAAATCAACCAGCCCATGAGTATTAAGATTCCCCTGTAATAATCCCATAGAACTGACCATCTCAGTAAATACTAACTCTGCACCCTGCTCCCTTAATATCTGCCTATATGCGTAATCTGTCACTCCAGCCATTGGAGCAGCGAAAACCCTTGATTCTACTTTTAAATCACCTATATTAATCATTATCATCACCTGTAAAACCATTAATCTTAGCTAAATGATATAAACCATCAATTGTTAAATACTCATCAATAATATCAATCTCATCTATCTCATAACCTATCTCTTTCACAAAACCACCAGTCCCAATAACCATGGTGCTTTCACCTAGTTCTTTTTTAAATCTAGCAATTAAACCCTCAACTTGACCAATAAAACCAAAATATATCCCGGATTTAAGACTATCTACAGTATTCCTGCCTATGACCTTTGAAGGTTTACTAACCTCTATCTTAGGCAGTTTATCAGCTTTATTAAATAAGGCCTCTGTAGAAATCTCAATCCCAGGAGCTATAGCCCCTCCAAGATAAGAACCATCTGCAGAAACAGCACAGATGGTAGTTGCCGTACCAAAATCAACTATTATTAAAGGAGGAGAATATTTAGCTTTAGCGGCAATAGCGTTAACTATTCTATCTGAACCAACCTCTCTAGGATTGTCCGTTTTTATGTTAATCCCAGTCTTAATCCCTGGGCCAACAGTTAAAAGATTCGCATTAAAATACTTGCCTGTCATCTCTTTTAAAGATCTCATAACAGTTGGGACTACTGAAGATACAATTATACTATCAACTTCTTCAAGCTTATAGTTTAACGAAGCAAACAAATTCATCATTACGACTCCATACTCATCAAAGGTTTTATCCTTATCAGTAGCAATCCGCCAATCATTTAGTAATTGGTCTCCACTATATAAACCAATAAATATATTACTATTTCCTACATCAAGAGTTAATATCAACTTTTGTAACCTCCCTCTATCACAGACACGTCCCCTGAAGATACAATTTTCCTATCTCCATTCTCTTTTACCAGGATTAAATTACCCTGAACATCAATATCTGCTACTTTTCCTTGAATAAAACTACTATCTGATTTCACCTTAATTTCCTGGCCAAGAATTCCAAGCTCTTGCTTCCACTTTTCAAAATAATCAATTCCATCTTTAATAAAACCTGAATATAATCTACCAAATTCATTTAACACATTAAACAATAAACTTTTATTTTCAACAGCTTCTCCATCATATAAAAATAGTGAGCCCGCTTTTTTAGTTAATTTATCAGGAAAGCTTCTTTGATTAGTGTTACAGCCTACTCCCACTATAACATCTTTAATCGAATCTCCTTCAATATTTGATTCTATTAAAATCCCAGCTATCTTCTTATCATCTAAATAAATATCATTCGGCCATTTCACCTTTACCGGATAATTTCTTTTCAAAACATTATATAATGCTAATGAAATAATCATATTTATTTTTGATAAATTTTCTGTAGAAATCATTGGTTTTAAAAAAATAGAAAAATAAAGTCCAGTACCAGCTGGAGAATACCAGTCATTCCCTTTTCTACCTCTACCTTTAAGCTGTCTTTTAGCAACTATAACAAGTCCTTCATCTTTTTCACTACTATCTAAATCTTTAATATATTTATTAGTAGAATCTAATTCACTATAATATTCTATCTCAAAATCTATTAACCGTGTTTCAAATGATCTTTCCAATAGATTCACCACCAGTAAGTATTCTATCAGTATCTTCCTGCGCAATTTATTATATTATAAAATTATATTTAAAGCAAAATAAAAAATCTCCACCAGCTTTTGCCAGTCGAGATAATAACTAAATGCTATTAAATCAAGCCTGCTTTATTATTAATTAACTCCGGTTCATATTCGGTTTAAATATGCTTCAAATATAGATTTATCCCCAAATTCCTCCTAATATCCTCCATGAATACTCCGGCACTGCTCCGAGTTTGCTACGAGATTCCTCCAGAATAACTCTGGCAAACTATAAATCCAATAATATTTAAAATCTGCTCAATCTAATAATATCATCAATTTATATATCAATAAATAAGACAACTTTGCAAATCATTAAAATTAAATGATAACACAATAATTTCATTTCACCAATAACATGATTCCTATAAAAGATAGTTAAAGCCCTCGATATCGAGGGCTTTAATACATTATATCTATAAAAAATAATTACCCACTACTAATAGGAGTACACTGTTCGACATTTCCCATCAAGTCATAAGCAAGTAATACTTTTGTGAAATAAGCATATAATGGAATACTAAATGCCTGCGAGAATATCCTTGGAGGTAAACTCACACTAAAAGGCACTCCAAATAAACTATTCATAAAATATGGCACCATAACAATCGCTGTAATCAACTGGGTTAATCCTATTGTAATCAGCAAAGTTGTAAAGGTCTTCTTGCCTTTAAACAAATAACATATCATTAACCCAGGAATTAAACCTGTTAACATTGATGTCAAAGTAAAGTGAGGCATATAAGCTCCCATTGGATTAATAAAAAATCCAAGCAAATCAGAAATACCACCAACAATGGCTCCTGCAGCTGGTCCTAAAACAGCACCTGCAAAAACTATTGGAAGTGCACCAAAACCAATTCTAACACCTTCAACCCCCATAAATGGAATCCTTATACTAAATACCCTGGTTAATATAATAGCCAGAGCTGTCAATATAGAAATATATACCAACTTCTTAGTACTTATTTTCATGTCAACACCTCCTCTCCCCTTGGTCCATGGCAGAAACC
>CAYONR010000087.1:0-6241 GCA_964405365.1 uncultured Halanaerobiaceae bacterium | reverse complement strand
TAAGCGGTGTATTAGTTGGTGTAGCAGCTTTAATAGCGATGACTTTATTTTAATTATTAATAACTTTAAATAATAAATATTATGCCCCCTAAAAAAGATTTGTGATTTGAAAAAATCCCCTTTCTGGTAGAACAGATTTTTATTATTTTATCTGTCTACAAGAAGGGGACTAAATCATTTCTAATATTTAATTTTTTTCTATAAACAGATTAGGTTATTGAAGCTTTGTAAATTTTAACTATGGCATCTTTTAGTTCTTTATCAAATTCTTGATCAGACTGATTAACCATTAGATTTTGAAGAAGTGCCCGAGAAAAACTTGCAATCATATTATGGTTTTTGGAAAGCTTGTTAACAGCATCTTTCTGACTATAACCTCCAGAGAGAGCAACTACCCTGACTACATTTGGATGTTCAATAATTTCTTTGTAGAAATTTGTTTCACTTGGAATTGAAAGTTTAAATATATATTTCTCATTATCTAGGTTTTCAAGCAGTTTCATGATTTCTTCTTTTAAAATTTCTTCAGATTTAGATTTATCTTCGCTTTTGATATTAACTTCTGGTTCTAGAATAGGAATAAATCCTGCATCATAGATTTTTTTTCCATATTCAAACTGTTGAGCAACTATCTCTTTAATACCTTTTGTATTGGCACTGTGAATAACAGACCTCATCTTTGTCCCAAATATATTATGCTTTTTCGCTTCTTTAAGCAGCTCATCAAGTTTAGTCATCGGCTTCATCAGCTGAACTCCATTTTCCTTATCTTCTTTACCCTGATCAACTTTGAGAATTGGAAGGATTCCTTTTTCTTCCCAGAGATAATCAGCAGTATACTTGCCTTCCATTTTATTATTCATTGTATGCTTGAATAAAATTGACCCTAAAATGTGTTCAGAAGTAAATGAAGGGCTTGTAATAACTCTTGTTCTCATTGCATGAATAAGATCAAACATTTCTTCTTCTGTCTTATAGTCGTCCTCAGTTATACCATAACCTTCTAAAGCTCCTGGTGTACTGCCACCACTCTGATCAAGGGCTGCGATAAAACCTTTGCCATTTTTCATTAAATCAATTTGTTTTTGATCCATTGTTATTTACCCCATTTCTTTTTCTAAAATATTCTTATGAAAAAATTATATAATTTTTTTAGGTTTATTACAAATTTTCTGTCTTCTAAGCCCGGGACAAGTTGCTCAAGCAAATTAATTTTAGATTTTGCAGGGATTTTGTTCTTAACCAAGAATAATAAAATTAAGTGATATTTAAATAGACTTTATCAGGAGGTTAAAAGTTTTGCTTAATAAAAAATCAATTTTTGCAATATTAGTTCTTTTAGTATTAGTTCTCAGTCCAATTCTTGCAAACTTATTTGCTCAATCAATCGGCCTATCTTTAATACATACTATAATTACTTTTAATATAATAGCTGGAATAATATTAATAGGTATATATTCTGGTAAAAGAAAGAGAGATCTTAAAAGATTTAATGAAACAATGGATTTAATAAATCAAGGAGACTATCGCCAAAAAATTAAATTGAATAAATCTAATAATTTTTATCCTGTGGCAGCTAAAATTAATCAGTTATTAAGTAATGTTAGAGAGTTATGTTCGAAAACTATAGAAACTACTGCTCATACAGAAAGTAGAGCTAAAGATCTCGAAAAGGAAGTTCAAGTAGTGAGTGAAATGTCGGCTGATATAACTGAAGCAATTGATAATGTTGCAAAAGCCAGTGAAAACCAGGCAAATCAAATAGAAGATATAGGTAGTGCTTTTAAAGAGATTAATAGCTATATTAAAAATACAAGTAAAAAAGCAGAAAAAATAGCAGAGACTTCAAAAAAGAGCTCAGGAATCGCCGAAGAGGGCAGTATTATGTTAAAAGATCTGTCTGAAAAGTCGAGCGAAAATAATAAAGCCATTCAATCTACATTGAAAGATTTAGAAAATCTAAATGAAATTTTTAAAGAAGCTAAAAATATAGTTGATATAATTACTAATATAGCTAGTGAAACTAATTTGCTGGCTTTAAATGCTTCAATTGAGGCTGCAAGGGCTGGTGAGAGGGGTAAAAGTTTTGAAGTTGTTGCCAGTCAGGTTAGAGAGCTTGCTCAGGAAGTTGATAAATCTGCAGGGAATATAAGTGAGCTTTTGATAAGTGTTGATAGTAAGTTAGATTCAGTTTATCAACAGATGGAAAAAAATGCTGGAATAATGGAAGAACAGAATGAAAAAACTAATAAAATCAATAAGATGCTTGTTAATATGAAATCTATTGTAACTGATAATTATCAAGAAGTTGAGGAATTAAATAGTCAGACTGAAAAATTAACTGATTCAATGAATGAAGCCGAAGAATCACTAGAGTTAATTATAGCTAGTTCTGAAGAGAATACGGCTACCAGTCAAGAGGTTTCTTCTTCAGTTGAGAAGTTAAATGATTTATATGATAAGATAAATCAGATGTCTGGTCAGCTATATGAAGAAGCATCAAAAGCAGAGATGCGACTTGCATCAAAAATTTTAGATAAGACTATGTTAAACTTATGCTATAAATTGAGAGAAGTTAAAGAAATAGAGGATTTGAATAATAAAAAATTAGAAGAATTTATTCAAAATAATAATATTGATATAGCTTCTATAATTGACAAAAGTGGTGAGTTTGAATTAAGTACTAGTCCAGATATTATCGGGGTAAATATTTTTGAGATTAATGAATGGATTAAAAATTTAGATTTAAGTAATTCTGAGGATAGTTTGATAACTCCTATTCATAGACGTATAGAGGATGATAAGTTATTTAAATTTGCAACTATTCCAATGAATGATGGGAGTGGAATGATTCAGGTTGGAATGGCATTGAACTCTCTAAATGATATATAAAGTTAATTAGTAATTCAGGTATAGGTTAGCAGTGAATTAGTACTGGGGTGGTACTGGGGTGGTACTGGGGAGGCACTGGGGTGGAAGCGAACTAAAGCTTAGTAGATATACTGAGAAAAAGTAATTTCAAACTGTTCAGTTGAAAGTTTTATACTATCTATAAATATAAAAATTCCACTGCCTCTTGTAATTAATAAGAGAACAGTGGAGTTTTAATATAAATTAAATTAATGTTTACTTTGCATTAGCAGGTTCCATATTGATTTTTTTGTTTTTAATAAAGTTATTGTTCATGGTGGCTAATACCTGCTGACTATCTTCTCTTGGAACTTCAACAAAACTGAAGTTTTCATAGATATCGATGGCGCCAATATTTCCTCCAGCAATTCCTGTCTCTCCAGCAATTGTTCCGACAACATGACCAGGTGTTAGTTGATCTCTGCTACCTGCATTCATAAAGAAGCGGACCATTCCAGGTTCTGCTCCTGTATCGCCAAAGTTTTCCACATTTTCAGATTCTTCTTCCTGCTGATTTAATGATTTCTTTAATAAAGCAGCTGCAATTTCTTTGACGGAGTACTCGGTATTTAGAGTGTTTTCTATCATACCTAAATATTTGCTTAAATCTTCAGATTCAATATATTCAGCTATATCATCAATTAAATGCTTGAATTTAATTTTTTCTATGTCATTAAGAGTTGGAATATTTCCTTTATCAATCCGACTCTTTGTGTGACGTCTTATCTTATTTAATTGATTATTATCTCTTCTAGCAACAAAGGAAAATGCTTTACCACTATTTCCTGCTCTTCCTGTTCTACCAATACGGTGAACATAATAATCAGTATCCTGAGGAAGATCAAAATTAAATACTGCTTCTACATTATCAACATCAATTCCTCGGGCTGCTACATCAGTTGCTATTAGAACTTTGATTTTTTTATCTCTAAAAGCTGACATTACTCTATCTCTCTGATTCTGATTTAGCCCTCCATGGAGGCCATCAACTAAATAGCCGTCAGCCATTAGTTCAGAGGTGAGTTCGTCAACCATTTTTCTAGTATTACAGAATACTAATGCTAAATTAGGATTATGGTATTCAAGTAATCTAGTCAAAGCCATAAATTTATTTTTTCTTTTAATTTTTAAATAATACTGATCAATACTTGGGACGGTCATTTTTTCTTTTGCTACTTTTACAAACTGAGAATTTTTCTGATATCTTTTGCTTAATTTATGAATAGATTTTGGAATAGTTGCAGAGAAAAATAATGTCTGTCTATCTTCAGGGATATCCCTTAAGATAGTCTCAATATCATCTATAAAACCCATATCAAGCATAACATCGACTTCATCTAATACAAGGAAATCAATATTATTTAATTTTAATGTTCCTCTCCGCATATGATCCATTACTCTACCAGGAGTTCCGATAATTATCTGAGCTCCTTTATTTAATGCGCTTATCTGCTTGCCAATACTTTGGCCTCCATAAACCGGGAGGGTCTGAATTCCATGTTTATATTGGGCAAGATTTTTTAGTTCTCGACTAACCTGGATAGCTAATTCTCTGGTTGGGCATAAAATAATTGCCTGGGGTTTTTTCAAGTTTTCATTTATTTTTTCTAGCAATGGTATTCCAAATGCTGCTGTCTTTCCTGTGCCTGTTTGAGCTCTTCCAATAATATCTTTGCCATTCATAATTTTAGGGATTGCATTTTTCTGGATCGGAGTTGCAACTTCAAATCCCATATCATCAACTGCTTTCAAGATTTCATATGAAAGCCCTAACTCTGTAAATTTAATTTTATTCAATATATATTCACTTCCTAAATTTTATTTTATAAAACATTAAAAAACCCTGACTACATTACATATAGTCAGGGAATAGTTGCTATATAATAAATTAATTTTTATTTTATTTAAACTGCAACAACGTTTTCGGCCTGTGGGCCGCGGTCTGCTTCAACGACTTCAAATTCAACTTCCTGACCTTCTTCTAAAGATTTGAAACCTTCATCCTGGATAGCTGAATAATGTACGAATACATCATCGTCGCCTTCTCTTTCAATAAAGCCAAAACCTTTTTGATCATTAAACCATTTTACTGTACCTGTGTAAATCATTAAAATTTATTCCTCCTAATTTTTCTAAAAAAGCAAGAAGATTAGTTTTTTCTTGCCACTGCTAATAACATTAACATAGATATAATAAAAATGCAAACTATTTATTGAAATAATACGATTAGGTTAGTTATTTGTAGATTGATATCTTTTATCACATTTAAGCATAGCTTTTTCGATGATATCTAATTCTTTTAACATAAAACTCTCACATTCAACTATTATAATTTTAATTAGAATATAAAAATCAAATGTAATCGTAATTGAGGGGGTGTTCATGTATGTCTAAAATTCAAAAATCTATTGCCTTAACTCTGGTATTGGCTCTGGTAGTATTTGCAGCAGCAGCCTGTGGAGTACCAGATGAAGAAGAATTTGAAGAGATGGATGATGATTTTGGTATACAAATAGAAGAGGTTGAAGAAGAATTAGTTAGTTATGAATTAAATGATGATATTATTGAAAATACTCAGTTAGTATAGAATATATATTAATATTATAGTGAAATTTTTGGAGGTGCCGTAATAAATGTTAAATAAAAACAAAATTTTACCGATTGTCTTAGGTTTAGCGCTAGTATTTTTGCTATCTTCACCAATGGCTGCATCGAATTTTGCAGTGATTGAGATGGAAACAGTGACACAGGAACATCCTGCAGCTGCTGATTTAGAAGCAGAACTTCAGGCAGAGATAATGCAGGTACAGGAAGAATTTCAAGAACAGGCCCAGGAATTAGATCCTGAACAGGATGCTGAACAAATGCAGCAACTACAGCAACAGATGCAACAAGAAGCTCAGATGATACAGCAGCAGTTGAGCGATAATTTAATGGAAACTATTGAACCAGATCTTGATAGTTTTAGAGAAGACCATGGTTATGATTTAATTTTAATTGATGCAGCTGTTGTTAGCGGAGCAGAAGATGTTACTGAAGAATTTATAGAATATGTTCAATAAATAGTAAATTATTTTAACCGATAAATAGGAAATTGTTTTCCTCCTCCATGTTTTCCCTGCCTTTCCCCGGGCAGGGTTTTTGTTATTGATAATTGAAATTTAATATTCACAAATATTTTCGGTTTATTTTGATATATTCTGAATATTTCTTTATAATTTTATCACAACTATATTTTATACTATAACCAACAATTAAAGATTATCAGATTTTTTCCACCAAAATAAACAAGGAGGTGTAAATGATGACTAAATTTCAAAAAGCAGTAGCT